>CAZNSB010000193.1:0-1103 GCA_964575155.1 uncultured Planctomycetaceae bacterium
GCTTCTATCCGATCTACGTCCGAGGCGACCGGATCGTGGGGTTTGGCGACGTCTGCGATGAGGCCTTCCACCCAAGGAAAGCGAACGTCCCGTGCGACAAGGCCGGCCGCAGGATCGCCGTCTATCCAGTAGACTCCCAGGGCGTCGAGCGGAAGTGGCGGTATGCTCGGGGTTCGGTCGAAGGCATAATGGGTCTTCTGAAAGTGCATGTCACGACCTCAGGCGAAATTCAAATCCTGAAGGGCAAGGCAGAAAGGCAGCCCAAGACGGTTTGGGATGATTCTAGTTACATCGCCGGGGACTACGGCACAAAGTGGCTTACGGACCTTGGGCTCAAGGTCAAGGAGGACTTGTATCCGAAGTCCATCTTCACGGTCATGGATTCAATCTATACCGTGTCCGGCGCGGACGCGCTCGTTGTGGATTACTTCGCGGGCTCGGGAACGACAGGCCACGCCGTTATCAAGCTGAATCAAGGCGATGGTGGCCGGCGACATTTCGTCCTGGCCGAGATGGGCGACTACTTCGACACCGTCCTTCTGCCGCGCATCAAGAAGGTGACGTTCACGCCGCAATGGAAGGAGGGCAAGCCGGTACGTCAGGCCACGGCGGAGGAGGCCGCGCGCAGCCCGCGCATAGTCAAGTATGTCCGCCTGGAGTCCTACGAGGACGCCCTGCACAACATCGCCACGGATGCCGTCCAGGAGCGGGTTGCCGCGCGCGAAGCAGCCCACAAGGCTGTTGCCGGCGAGGACGACTACCGCCTGAAGTACGTGGTGCGCCTGCCCCTGGACGCGGCCGAGACGATGCTCAACGTCGCGGGGCTTGAGCACCCGTTCGACTATACGTTGGAGGTCCTGACCGAGGACGGTCCCTGCCGCAAGACGGCGGACCTTGTCGAGACGTTCAACTACCTCTACGGCCTGCGCGTGCGAAAACTGGCGACGTGGACCAATTCCAGCGATAAGACGGCCAAGGACAAAGCCGGGCGGGTGTACAGGGCGGTTCGGGCCGCGGACCGCGAGGAGCGCCGGCGCATCCTGGTCCTCTGGCGGGACATGACGGACTTTCGGCCCGAAGTTGAACGCGCGTTCCTGGAGGCC
>CAZNSB010000193.1:1113-2266 GCA_964575155.1 uncultured Planctomycetaceae bacterium
GACTCAAGGAGGAGGGGCCGACCTACGACCAGGTGCTCATCAACGGCGACACGGCAACGCCAGGCGTCGAATCGCTGGACCCGCTGTTCAAGCGGCTGATGATGGCCGAGGAGGAACCCACGGCATGAGCCGCCTGGAAGACTACCTGGTCCTGGCGCGGTACGTCCACGGTCTGCTGGGGGCGGAGAGTTTCGATGAACTGAAGTCCCTGCTGCGGCTAGTGGACGAGGGTCCGGGCGACGACGGCCAAAGCCACTTCTTCGGGCGCCTGGCTACGCAGCCGCGGTTGAAGATTCCTCAGGATCGCCTGCGCCAATACGACCAACGGGTGATGGACTATGAGCGTCGCCTGGCGCGGGCGCGGCAGGATTTCAAGGGGTGGCGGTACTTTCAGTACCTGGCGGTGCTGTACGCGGAAATCTTCCTGGACCGTCTGACGGACGACCCGGCGGCGCTGTTGGCCTCGATCAACGGCTTTCTGGACGGCGTTCGGGGGCGCGAATCGGACCTGCGGGACATGCCGGACTTTGCGGGCGACGACCTGCGGCGTCTTGCGCTCTTCATGGCTACGGGAAGCGGAAAGACGCTGCTCCTGCACGTCAACGTCCTCCAGGTGCTCCACTACCTGGAATGCGGACGGTACCCGGAGGCGCTTGTGCGCCGGGCAGACGGACGGCGGACGTTCGACTCGGTGCTACTTATCACGCCGAACGAAGGGCTTTCCGATCAACACATCGCGGAGTTGCGGGCGAGCGGCATTGAAGCCGTCCGTTTCATTGACAGCCCCACCGCCTCCAGCCTCTTCGGGCCGGTGGTCAAGGTAATTGAGATCACGAAACTGGCCGAGGAGCCGTCGCGCGAGGGTGTGAGCGTGGTCCTGGACCACCTGCTGGGCACCAACCTGGTCATCGTGGACGAGGGGCACAAGGGTACGGGGAGCGAGGCGCGGGTCTGGAAGAGCCGCCAGCAGCGCCTGAGCCGGGACGGCTTTCTCCTGGAGTACAGCGCCACGTTCGCCCAGGCGATTGCAGCCGCCGGGGTCCGTGCCCGCGATGACCTGCTGCACGAGTACGGCAAGGCCATCCTCTTCGACTACTCCTACGCCCACTTCTACGGCGACGAGTTGCCGCCTTTGCTGGCGGAGCATTTCCGC
>CAZNSB010000193.1:2276-9138 GCA_964575155.1 uncultured Planctomycetaceae bacterium
CGCGTCCTGAATCTCTCAAAGGGCCGGGCCAGGCAGGCCCACGAACTGCTCATGGGCGGGCTGCTGACGTTCTACCATCAACTGACGCTGCACAAGCAGAAGGCCGACGCCATGCGGCCGTACAACATCGAGAAACCGCTCTGGGTGATGCTGGGCAGCAGCGTCAACGCCCTGTACACCCGTGACCGCAAGCGCCGAAGCGACGTGGCCGAGGTCCTGGCGTTCCTGCGGCGCGTGCTGGAAGAGCCGGAGTGGGCCACCGGGGTCATCGAGCGCATTCTGGACGGTCGGAGCGGCTTCGTGGACAAGGAGTCGGGCCTCGACCTCTTTCGACCGCACATCGAGCACCTGCGCCGGAAGAGCCCAGGGGCGGTGTACAAGCGCATCCTGAAGGACGTGTTCCACGGGTCGGGCGGGCTGGAGGTCTGGGAACTCAAGAACGCCGAGGGGGAGATGGGGCTTCGCATATCGGCTGGCGACGCCCAGGGGAGCCCGTACTTCGCCATCGTCAACATCGGCGACGTGCCGGCGTTCCGCAAGTACCTGAACGAACACCTGGACATTGAAGTGCAGGAGGACCGGTTCTCCGGGTCGCAATTTGAGCAGGTAAACCGGCCAGACTCCCGCACGCACATCCTCATCGGCGCCAAGAAATTCATCGAGGGGTGGTCCAGCTGGCGGGTGTCCTCGATGGGCCTGCTGAACGTGGGCAGGGGCCAGGGGCCGCAGATCATGCAGCTCTTTGGGCGCGGCGTGCGCCTCAAGGGCCGCGGGATGTCCCTGAAGCGATCCGAGCCGCTGCCGCAGCCCAACGGTCGCCCCGAAGGCATCGAGCACGTGGAAACCCTCTACATCTTCGGCTGGAACGCGGACTACATCCAGGCGTTCCGTGAGATGCTCGAAAGCGAGGACGTGGGCAAGGAGTTCACGGTTGCGGTGAAGCATCAGAAGCCGTGGCCGAAGGACGACCTGCCGGTGCCCCAACCGAAGAAGGGCTTTGATCCGAGGGCGCTCACGTGGACGCTTGTGGCGGAGAAGCCGGGTGTCCTGCTGGACCTCACTCCGCAACTGACGGCCGTGACTTCGGGCCGGGAAGGTGCGGCCTTCGTGTCGGGCGCCATGGCCGGTGTGGCGGAAGTGGCGTTTTGCGAGGCGCGGTACGGCGACCTTTTGGACGTGGACGGCCTGTATCGCGAGATTCTGGCGTACAAGCAGGCGCGCGGCTACGGCAACGTCTACATCCCGCGGGCGGTGCTGCCTGTCATCCTGCGGGGCTACTGCACGCTTCGCATGCCGGAGGACGAGGCGAGAGCTCCCCGGCGCGTCCAGGCGGCCGCCGAGCAGGCTCTCAAGACGTACCTGGACCGCTTTGTCCGCCGCCAGGAGCGCGAGGCCGAAAGCCAGCACGTGGAGTTGGGCTGGCTCGAACCTGACGAACGGGTGGTGAAGCGATACCAGGTGCGGGTCAAAGCGAACGACTTCCTGGCCAAGATCGAGAAACTCCTTCAAAAGCCTCTTGCCGAGGTCGATGACGACGAACCGCTCCCTCGGTTCTACGTGGATTGGCATCTGTTCAACCCCGTTCTGGCCGAGGGCGGCGCGGAGTGGAAAAAACACGTGTCCATCCGGCCCCCCGCGCTCGTGGCCGCCGAGAGCCAACTTGTGCGGGACCTGAAGGTATTCTGGGCGACGCAGCACAGCCGGTCGCCCTACAAGGGCCAGAAGGTCTTCCTCCTGCGCAACCTGCCAAAGGTTGGCGTAGGGTTGTTTCACCGCAGCGGCTTCTACCCGGACTTCATCCTGTGGTTGAAGGACAATCGCAGCAGTGCCACGCACGTGCGGTTCATCGACCCGCACGGTCTGCACCACGGCGGTTTGGAGGCCAACAACGACAAGTTTGAGGCCCTGGTCAAGCTCCGCGACCTGAGCAATCATGCGGAGTTCAAGGCCAAGGGCATCACGCTCGACGGCTGCGTGCTGGCCCGGACGCCGCTTGAGCAGATACCAGACCGCGCCGGCCGGGATTGGCCGCAGTTGGAGGCCGACTTCCCACTCATGCGACAGCAAGGCGACTACGCGCAGCGGCTGCTAAGCCGGCCGTAGAGCGGCGCGCGGATGGTGGTCACTCACGAGAGTGTTGACACCCTCCATCCGAACGGGGACAATGCTGCTGGTTGCCCCGCGCCTAATCGTTGGCGCCGCCAAGGTGACCGGTTAGGAGACATCGCATGGCTCAGGACAAGTGGGAGTTTTACCAGGACGCTGCCGGGCAATGGCGTTGGCGTCGAACCGCGCCAAACGGCAGGATCGTCGGCTCATCGTCAGAAGGCTATCGGAACAGAGCGGACTGCGTGGCCAACGCGCGCCGGAACGGCTATACCGGCAGTTGACGCTCGATGCAGTCGGCCTCATGCCGGGGACTGGGGTGGTGAGGGGCAGCTCTGTTCTGAATAGCGCCCGACGCGTCCTCGCAGTTTCTTGACTTGTGAGCCGTTGTGCGCCGAACGCATGGTGGCTGGTGAAGGGCGTTTCTGCGCTCACGGTGTCTTCCTCGACCGGTATCGTCTCGGCCGGTCAGGCATGGAGTCCGGGGCCGCGTTCCGGGAAACACAACGGGCGTGGGATTAGATCGTACGGTCCTGCGCGCACCGCTGTACCCTCACTTGGATGGCCAGGTCGTTTCGAAGGATGGCCCTTCGTGTTGAGCCTGACCAGGTCTCCGGCGGGGCTCTTGACCGCCCGACAACAACACCCTAACATGGCAGGTATGTTTGCGCGGCACCCTCCGGTTAGCCGAGCGACTTGTCATCGGGGAGGCTTGACGTCATGGCCAGACCGTATTCGCGACGCACGTTCTTGAGGCAAATGCCGAGACCTGTCCTGAAGGAGTACTTTGGCGGCAAGGGGCTGCTCGGCCAGATCGTTGACCTCTGTTCACGCAAGCGCACATCTCAAGCTGGTCCGCCCCCTGAAGCAGCCAGCAGCATGCAGGCTCCAGAAGGCATCGACCAAGGGAAGAGCGACGAATCGGAAGCGATGAAGAGATTCGACGCCATGAAGAAGAGGAAGGGCGCCGAGAAGATATCCGACGCCATTGAGGAGCTGCCCGACGAGGCCCAGGAGGCCGTCGAGACCGATTTCGAGCAGGTCAACGAGCTGGCCTACGCCAACGGCGTCGAGGCGATCCTCGAAGAGGCCGCATTTCGCAAGCAGGTGTGGCCGGACAGCAGCATCGATTGGGCGGCGCGCTTCCCGGAAATGAGCAACCACTACGAGCGAGCGTTCCGGGTCTTCCTGGAAGACCCGGAGCTGTTTGAAGTGGCGGGCCGGTTTGATGAGATGGACCGCCACGGGAGGAGGCAGCGCCGCACGATAGACAAGGACTTGGTGCCGAAGGTCGAGAAGGAGGACCTGGCCGCGCTAGGAGCGGCCATCGGCGCGATCTACAAGCCGGTGAGCGGCAGCAAACGCTGCATTGTGGACAACTACCTTCGGCGCGATCCCGATCGGCACTGCTACTTCGTCTATCCCGAAGACCATGTGGTCAGCGAGCTGAGCTACGTTAAGGACGACGAGTTGAAGCCCGTGCCGCGTCGGCCGGTCCTGGAGGTCATCCTGGTGTACCGACCAGCCGATGGTGTGCTGGAGCTGTGGGCCAGAGGCAACCAGGAGCACAAGAAGGAGTTGATGCGTGCCCTTTGCACGACGATCCTGGGCCTGAAGGATTTGCCGGAGGAGAGCCAGGAGCCGGATTACGACCTCTCCAGCCTCAAGGACCGGGACAAGGATTTCCGTGCCGACCAGGGGGACGGGGTGGAGGCGGTGGACGTCAAGATGCTCCGAATCCGCCTCGGGGCCAAGGGCCGGCGGATCACGTTCGAGGCGAATCCGTCCCGCAGCGCTCCCAAGGCCCTGTACGACCTCATGGACGAAGCGCTGAACAAGGAGAATGTGCCTATCGAATCCGTTTTCGTGGACCGGGCCCGCCTGCGACTGACGTTTGCGCGGACGAACGGAGGGCGGCAGAAGACGCTGACCTTCGAGATCGGCCACCCGGACAGCGACACGCTCGAGGACGGCAAGTACGATCAGATCACCAGGAAGTGCCTCAAGCTGTGGAAGATCGCCCGTGAATGAGGTTCTCCAATCCATCCTGATACGTGCGGACCTGCCGGACGGGAGTCTCTTTGCAGCTCACGAGGTGGCGCGATGGCCGGAGGGTGCGCTCGACTGGTTGACGGGCGCCGGAATCCTGAGGGCAACCGAGGATGCGGAAGAGGTTCTCTGCGAGGAATGCCCGGAGGGATGCTGGATCAGGCCCTCCATCCGAAAGGACCCGAAGACCGGCCGGCGCTTCGGCACCTACCTCTGTCGGCGGAACGAGGACGTCGGTTTCTTCAGGGTGGACCTGGCACGGGCGCAGCAGTGGGAGTTCAACTTGACAGGGCTGGCCAAACTGGTCGCCAAGGCGGTCGCAGCCAAAGGGAAACCAGCGCAGGTGAAACCAGGCAGGCTCTTCTTCCTCGGAACGACGAAACTGGACGGCAAGGCCCGGGAACTCTTCCTGGCCCGAGGCGCGGCGTGGAAGGACGCCGCGATCTTCGCGGCCCCCGGCCGCCTCAGGGCGGCCCTGCATCCCGCTCTGCTGACCCTCAGCGTTATGCCCACGCCCGACCTCCTACCGGGTCGGGAGTTGGCCGCCCGGCCGTTGGCGGAGATCGCGTCCTTCGACGGCCGAGATCTGAGCGTGTGCCTTGACGGGGCTTTCCCAGACGTTGAGCCGAGTCCGTGGCCGGATGTTCCCAACGAAGTGATCAAGCTGGACAGGTTCATGGTGAGGTACTGCGAGAAGCTCGAGCGGGGAACGCGCCGATCGCGCCGGCGAGCCCTGCTCGGAGCCGCCCGGAATGGCACCGTCCAGATGCCTCCGCTGGCCGTTCCCTACAAGGAAGGGCGACCGAATCAGTACTTCACTCACGACCTGTTGGCGGCTTGGCCAAACCTGATGGAGGAAATCACAGACCTCCCGCCGCTACTGCCGAAGTACCAGCGATAGCACCGTGCCGATCAGCAGGCCCAGCGTCGGCCGCAACGAACTCATGGCCAGCACATGCTCTGGGCTCACGGCAACCGCCTCCTTGCTGCGAGCGCCCGCCCACGTACAATGCCGCCCATGACCTGGACACCATGGCAGTTCATGCTGGTGGCCATTGCCGGCTGGATGAACCGGCAACAACAGGACGTGATAGCTTACCTCAGGGAAGAGAACCGGATACTCCGGGAGAAGCTTGGCCACAAACGCATCCTCCTCGACGACGCCCAAAAACGCCGCCTCGCGACGGCCGCCATCAAGCTGGGCAGGGATCTCCTGCGCCAGTTCGGTACGCTGTTCAGCCCGGACACGCTCCTCAAGTGGCACCGGTATCTCGTGGCGAGGAAGTACGACGGCTCCGACCGCCGCGGCAAGCGAGGGCCGGTGCCCAGGAAGGCCAACTCGATCCGCAAGCTCGTCCTGCGGATGGCCGGCCAGAACCCCTCCTGGGGCTACGGCCGCATCCATGGCGAGCTCAAGACCCTCGGCTACCAGGTCTCCTGGCAGACCGTGCGGCGCGTCATGCTGGACGCCGGCCTGCTGCCCGACCCCGACAAGCCGTACAGGACCACGTGGAAGACCTTCCTGCAGAGCCACTGGGACAGCATCGCCGCCTGCGACTTCTTCACGGTCGAGGCGTGGACGCTGGGCGGCCTCCAGCGATTCCTGGTCTTCTTCGTCATCGACCTGGCCACGCGCCGGGTCGAGATCGCCGGCATCCACGCCGACCCGTGCGAGACGCAGATGCTCCAGTGGGCAAGGAACCTGACCGACGCCCAGGACGGTTTCCTGAACGGCAAGCGCGTCCTGATCCACGACCGCGACCCGCTGTTCACGAAGAAGTTCCGGGAGACCCTCGGGGCCGCCGGGGTACGGGCACTGAAGCTGCCGAAGCAAAGTCCGAACTTGAATCCCGTGGCCGAGTCGTTCGTGCGGAACATCAAACGCGAGTGCCTGAACAAAATGATCCTGTTCGGCGAGAAGCACGTCCGTCACGTGATTCAGCAGTACGTCGAGCACTACCTCACGGAACGCCCGCACAGCGGGCTGGGCAACGTGCGGATCACGGACCCGAAACCTGACGACGGGGACGGCGCCGTGCTCTGCCGAGAACGCTTGGGCGGGCTGCTCAAGAGCTACTACCGGGAGGCAGCCTGACGCGCTGGACCCCCTCCACCTGCTGACCGCGCCCGCCCCGTGCGCTCGACCTCCGGGGTCTCGCCCTGGAGGCCGTCCTCTGCAGCAAGCGCCTGGCCCCGCACTGCGCGCCATCTGGCTCCACAGCCCGGCGTGCCCTGCGGACGAGACATGTAATAGCACCAGGACCTGCTGCAGACACTCGCGGATGTCGCTGCGGCGAACACCGTCTTCCCCCGGACGCCCGGGCGCCCCTGACCCACTTGTGTGGCGTCCCCGAACCCGCCGAATCCGGCGGCGGATTGCGCCAGAAAGCATCGAGAGTAGTTACTCCCATGGCCGCCCTTCCGCTGCCCCTAGCGCGCGTAGACTACGCGCCCCGAACGCACTGGCATGCAATGAGGTGCAAAGAACTCGCAGAACCCCCTTGGCTTTCGCACGCAACCGTTGCCCCCTGTCCGTCAATGGGTTACGGATTCCGCAACCATCTTGCGAGCTTGGCAAACGGGGCGGTTTCTAACCCACGACCCGGTGTCCTCATAACCCGGAGGTCGTGGGGATGGACGACGTGCTCTTGACCGAGGTGGACTTCTTCTGGGGCGGCTCGTTCAGTGAGAAGGACATCCGCAGGGC
>CAZNSB010000194.1:0-9137 GCA_964575155.1 uncultured Planctomycetaceae bacterium
GGCGGATGTACGTGCTCTTGCCGGACATGTTCGGCCCGGTGATGATCAGCAGCCGGTGGTCGTCGGCGTCCATGTGGACGTCGTTGGGGACGAAGTTCTCCTTGAGCATCTCGGCCAGCACGGGGTGCTTGCCGCCGGCGATGTGGAGGACGTTGTCCTGGGTGATGCCCGGTCGCCGGTAGCCGCGCTCGATGGCCAGATGGGCGAACCCCCCCAGCACGTCCAGGGTGGCGATGGCCTGTGCGGCCGCCTGGAACTGCCGGAGGTATTGGGCCAGTTCCGCGCGGACCTGCTCGAAGAGCTTTTCCTCCAGTGCCCTGGCCCGCTCGGCGGCGGTCAGGGCCTCGGCCTCGTAGCGTTTCAGATCGTCGGTGATGTACCGCTCGGCGTTCTTGAGCGTCTGCTTGCGGACGTAGTTGGCGGGGACCTTCTCGGCATTGGCGTGGCTGACCTCCAGATAGTAGCCGAAGACCTTGTTGTACCCGACCTTCAGCGTGCTGATGCCGGTGCGGCGGACCTCGCGGTGCTGGTAGTCGGCCAGCCAGTCCTGCCCGTCAGCGCCGATCCGGCGGAGGCGGTCGAGCTCCTCCTCGAACCCGTCGGCAATGACCCCGCCGTGGCGGAGGACGGCGGGCGAGTCCGCGTGGATCGCCCGGGCGATCAGCGCAGCGGGCTCGTCGAGCTCGTCGAGCCTGGGCAGCAGTTGGACGATCAGGTCCGCTTGACCGTCGACGAGCAGCCTGCGGATCTCGGGCAGTCTGCGGAGGGTCTCGCCGAGCCCCAGCAGCTCGCGCGGGCGAACGCGGGCCATGGCGATGTTGGAGGCGATCCGGTCGATCGCCGACATGCCGCCCAGCAGCTCGCGCAGCCGACCAAGCCGGTCGGGATCGCCGGCGAGCTCCTCCACGGCATCGTGCCGGGCCATGATCGCAGAATAGGAGCGCAGCGGGTAGGTCAGCCAGCGCTCCAGCAGACGGGCGCCCATGCCGGTGCAGGTGGCGTCCACCGTCTCCAGCAGCGTGCCGGCGCGGCGGTTGGTCCGCAGCGTGCGGTGGATTTCCAGGCAACGGATGGTGTTGCCGTCCATGATGACGTGGTCGGCCCGATCGAAGCGGCGAATCGCCCCGATGTGAGCCAGCGCCGTCCGTTGCGTCTCGCGGAGGTAGTCGATGATGGCCCCCGCTGCCGAGAGCGAAAGATCGTACCCGTCGAACCCGAACCCCGCCAGCGTCTCCGCGCGGAAGTGCTCCTTCAGCAGCTCGATCGCCGAGTGGGGGTCGAAGGCCCACGCCGGGCGCGACGTCGCCGTTGCCCCCAGCGCCTGGCGCAGCGATTCCCGAAAGGCCCGCGAGTCCGTCGCCGAGCCCTCCGCCACGATCACCTCCGCCGGGCGTATGCGGACCAGTTCGTCGAGGACATGGTCGGCCGGCGCCAGCATCGACTCGAACTGCCCCGAAGACAGTTCCACCCACGCCACGCCGACCTCGGCCGGAGTGGCCGGGCCGCCCTTGCCGTCCCCCGCATCGAATACCGCTGCCAGGTAGTTGCCCTCCCGCCGGTCCAGCAGGTTCTCTTCAGTCAGCGTTCCCGGTGTCACCAGCCGCACGATGTCGCGCTTCACCAGGCCCTTCGCCTGCTTGGGGTCCTCGACCTGCTCGCAGATGGCCACGCGATGGCCCGCCTGGATCAGCTTGGCCAGATAGGAATCGAGGGCGTGGTAGGGGATACCCGCCAGGGGCACGGCCGAGGGGCCCTTGGATCGGCTGGTCAGCGCCAGCCCGAGCACGCGCGAGGCGGTCTTGGCGTCCTCGTAGAACATCTCGTAGAAGTCGCCCATCCGGAACAGCAGGACGTAGTCGGGGTACTGTTCCTTGAAGGCGCGGTACTGCCGCATCGCCGGGGTGTCAACTTGTTCGGGCGTCTTGCCGCTCACGGCAATCCGATGATAGGGCAGCCGACCCCCCGCGGCAAGGCGCCTGGCCGGCCGCCGGCGGACTACTCCGCTGGCGGGACGATGGTGCACTTTCCGCCGGTGACCTTGGCCAGCTTGTGAAGGACCTCTCGGCCCGTCCGGCTGATGTCGCCGTGGGCCACCGGGTGGATGACCACCTTAAGATGCTCGGCCAGCTCCCGCGCCAGCGAGACCACCCCCCGGTCGTCGGCGAATTCCCCGTCGGTGAAGAAGAAGATCACCTGCGACTCGCTGCCGTTGGCGGGGGCGAGAATTTTGCAGGCGGCCTGGAGTGCGGCGACGGTGTCTGTCCGGCCCTGGGCGTGGACCTTCTTGAAGGTCTCCGTCGCCCTTCGCCGGTTTTCCCTGGTGGCGGGAGTGAGCTTCCCGGCGAAGGCGGAGTAGGCGTGCCCGGCCGCGTGGAACAAGACCTCGAAGTACTGCTCGTCGGAGAGGGCGTCGATGGCCTCGGCGACGCGCTTCTTGACCAGGTCGAGCATGTCCAGCATGGAGCCGCTGCGGTCGATCAGCAGCAGCACGTACACCCGCGAGGTCTTCACGCCGAGGATCCGGACGGGCCTGGTGATGGCCTTCTTTTCGCCGGCCGGCCAGCGATCCGGCCTCACGATAGGCGGGATTTCGAACGGCACCGGCGGGGGCGGCCGCCGAGTAACCGCCCCGACGGACCAAGTCTTCCTGCCCGGCAGGCCCCGATGGTCGCGACCGCGTTGGCCCCCGGCCGTCGGCGACTCTCCCCGCAGTGCCGCCAGCAACGGCTCGATCCGCCGGTGGGCCGAAGGCGTGTGGCGGATGATCAGCTTGCCCTGGAAGGTTCGGATGTTGCCCTTCAGGCCGGGCACGGCAGAGCCTCGCCAGAGCTCCGGCTCGACCGTTTGGCGAATGACCTCGGCCAGCCGCTCCGCCCTCGCCTGGCCGTGGGCTTCCGCCACCGCATCGGCCAGGTCGCGCGCCCGGCCGCGATAGGCGTCGGCGAGCGTGGGGCGGACCGGCCGGCCGACAAAGAGCTCGCCGCCGTCCCGCTCCGGCGGGTCCTCCATCGCCTGGGCCAGCAGGGCCGCCAGCTTCCGCTTCTCGGCCTGCCCCCCCAGCCCCCGTGCCAGCAGGCCGCTGACGTCGTACGTGCGGATGACGGTCTGACGCGACAGGTCGCTCTTCGTGGAGATGGTGAGGACGCCCTCGTCGATGATGTAGCCCAGGGGCTGGACGGCCCCGACGTCTTCGAGGACGGCCCGCAGCGCCCGCCCGAGCGTCACATCGTGCAGGGTCACGTTCACAGGCGTCTTCTCGTCGACCAGCGCCTCGCGAAGGGCCTCCCACTTCACCTGCATGCAGAGGTTGCCGGCGTCCCGGAGGAACTGGATGGCGTCGCCGAGCGGCGCGCCCTCGAAGCTCAGCTTCGGCAGCTCTTGTCTCAGGGCCGCCTCAACCAGGGCGGTCGGGGAGGTCCCGGTCGCGACCGGTGGTGCGTGCTTCGGTGTGGCCGCGGCCAGGGCCGGGCGGTCCCGCAGGGCCCCCAGCAGCAGCGCCAGGCTGCGGTGCTCGCTGCGCGTCAGATTGGCGATCAGCCTGCCGTCGAACTCGGACAGGCCCGGGAGGTCGCCGTCGTAGCGCTGCGGCAGGACGGTGGCGAAGGCAAGCTCGGTCAGCTTTTCGGCCCGGCGGCGGCGATCGGCGCCGACGAGGGCCTCGGCCAGCTCGCGAGTTCGGCTCCGGCACGCCTCGGCCAGGGCCACGCCCTGCGGGCCGACCCCATCGGCTCTATCCTCGATTCCCGCGGGGCGGTGGACGATCTCCCGAGCGATCTGGAGGCAGAGGGCGCCGCAGGGGGCGCGCGGACCCAGCAGGTCGGAGACGTCGTAGACCCGCGCCACGCGCGACCGGCCCGGGTCGTCCCTTGTCGAGATGACCATGACCCCGGCGTCGATTTCCATCGCCAGCGGGTTCACCCCGCCGACGTCGTCCAGGACGGTTCGGAGGGCGTTCTCCAGGGTCACGTTGGTCAGCTTGACGTTGACGGGGGTCCTCTCGTCGATGTTGGCGGCCCGGAGGGCCACCCACTTGACGTGGATGTTCAGTTTGCTGACGTCGCGGAAGAACTGGATCACGTCCCCGAAGCCGATGCCGGGGAACTCCACCCGGGGAAGGTTCTTCCGCAGGGCCTTCTCCATTTCGGCGTCGGTGTCCGGACTGGTTTCATCGACGAGCCAGACGCGCCCGATCGGCGCCGCCGGGCCTGCCGGGGCGGCGCAGCCGCCGAGGGCCAGGACGGCCGGAACACACGCCGTAACGGTCAGGTTCTGCCACTTCATGGCCTATTCTCTTGTGGCCGGCTTCGGCTTGTGCGGCTTCGTGCGCAGGACGTGCGGCGCCGCCGGGGGCACCGCCGGCCCGCGCTCACGGAGCGCCTCCAGGAGCCGATGGACTCGGCGGTGCACGGAAGGGGTATGCGTGATGATGAGCTTGCCGTTCAGCTCGCGGGCCGAGCCGATCATGCCGGGCGTCTCCCCGCCCCGCCACGTCTCCGGGGCGATCGAGCCGCGGATCAGCTCCAGGATGCAGTCGACCCTCTCCTCGTGGCTAAGCGCGCCGGCGGACCCAACGGCCGCGCCGGCCGGCCCGAACAGACCGCCGGGTTCGCCGGCCTGTGCCTCCTCCGCCTCGGCCTCCGCCTGGGTCATCGCCCGCGGCGGCACGTAGTGCACCCGCCAATCGTACTCCCTGGCGTCGGCGATCAAGTCGCGGATGTCGTAGACCCGCGTGACCGTGTACCGGGAGAGGTCGTCGTATGTAGAGACAGTCACCACGCCCTCATGCACCTCGTAGTCCAGCGGGGTCGCCTCGCCGCGGACCTCTTCGAGGACCGTCCGGAGGGCCCGGGCCGCGGTGACGTTGCTGAGGTCGAGGGTGACGGGGGTCTTGCCGTCGCAGCCGGATAGCGCCAGGACCTTCCACTTGACGTGAATGCTCGCCCCGATGCCTTCGCGCAGCGTGTCGATCACGTCGGCGAGCGGCGCGTTCTTGACCTTCAGGTTGAAGCCGCTCTGGGCGAGGGCCTTCTCCGCGGCGGCGGTGCCCCGGAGGTCGAGCTCGCCGGCCGCCCACACCTGCTGCGTGCCGCGGGGCAGGTCGGGCCGCTGCTCGGCTTGGGGCGGGGGCGGCTGGGCTGCCTGGTCCACGGCACAGCCGGCAGCGACGAACAGGGTCAGGGCGACGGCCCAAGCGGCAAGCGCGCAGTAGACGTTCCTGGTCATGAGCTCCTCTCTTGCAGGCGGGGCAGGTGTCCTTGTGCTGGGTCTTCCCGGTTGCCCTTGCAGCGGCTTGATGAATGGATGAGGCCGGTGCGTATTCTATCTGCGCAGGCAGTTCAGCACAACGCCGGCGATGGCGATCTTGAGGGCCTCCCCGGGCAGGAAGATCAGCAGGGCGAACTTCTCCGGGAAGAACAGCGCTACCCAGCTCAGGCCGAAGGCGAAGATAACCGCGTCGCCCGCCAACAGCGCCGCCAGGGCGGTCACCGGCTTCCGTCCCCGCCCCCCGGCGGTCAGCAGGCCGACGAGGCACGCCGCCGGCACGAACCCGACCAGGTAGCCTCCCGTGGCGCCGCAGAAGTACAGCATGCCCCCGCCGTACGCGAACACAGGCAGCCCGGAGGCCCCGGCGGCCAGGTAGGTCAGCACGCTCAGCGTGCCGCGCTTGGGCCCCAGCAACCCGCCGATCAGCAGCACCGCCAGCGTCTGGGCGGTGATGGGCACCGGCCCGATGGGAACCTTGATCCGCGCGGAAACCGCCAGCGCCAGCGCGCCGGCGAGCACGACGAGGACGTCGTCGGCGAGGGCGCGCCAGAGCGCGATCGGCCTTTGGGCAACGGCGAATCCTTTCACGTCTCATCCTCTCGGCTGGTAGGGCATGCCGACCTGGTCGCAGACCTCGCGCAGGCCCTCGACGGCCTTGGTGAACAGGTCCGGGCCGGTGAAGCCGGCGAACTGGCCCGCCGCGGCCAGGTGCGGCTCCAGGGTCAGGTACCCGTCGAACCCGCGGGCCTTGGCGCCGGCGAGGACCTCGGCAATCTGCCCGTGCCCCTGCCCCGCGGGGACGCAGGCGCCCTGCCCGGGGATCTTGTCCTTGATGTGGAAGTAGTGCGTCAGCTCGGCCAGGCCCTGCCGCCAGCCGTCGTCGAAGGGGGCGATGCCTTCCTCGACGTAGTTGGCCGGGTCGAAGATGCCCTGGAGGCGGTCGCTCTGGATGGTGGCGAAGATGTCCTTCATGCCTTCGGGCTTGGCCCCGTAGATGCCCTTTTCATTCTCGAGCATGAGCGTCATGTCGGCCTGCTCGGCGGCCTGGACCATCGCGGCCATCTGGTCCATCACCTGCTGGCGGCAGTCTGAGATGCTCCCGCCCTCGGGGCCGTAGAAACTGAAGACTCGGACCCGTCTTGTGCTGAATGCGTCGGCGATCTCGAAGCAGTGCTTCAAAAGCTCCAGGTGCGGCTGGAATGGCTCATCGATGCGGATCTTGCCGATGGGCGAGCCGATGCACGGCACCGTGAAGCCGCGGGCGTCCATCTGCTTCTTGTACTCGCCGGCCTGGTCAACCGTGAATTTCGAAACGTTCGTCTGGTCGATGCCGCGGACGTCGATGCAGCGGACGCTTTGGGATTCGCAGACGTCCATCTGCGTCTTGAGGTCCGGGGCGATCTCGTCGGCAAAGGCGCTGAATGTGGCCATGGCCTCTCCTTTACTGCGCTGCGCGCATGGGTCCTGGGGAGGCATTCTACGGCCGGGCCGGACGCGATGCAACCGCGCGGCTGCTGGATCCGACGCGCCCCTGCGCAAAGCAAAGCCCACGGAAAGTCCTCCGTGGGCTCTGCGCGTTGCGTGAGCGTTGGTGCTATCTGGTGGCCGGCTGCTCCCCTTCCGTCACGGCGGCCGAGCCCCAGATCCCCTTCGCGTCGCCCTGGGCCTTGCCTTCGTAGAAGGTGAACAGGTCCTTGTGTTCGTAAGGGTACTCCGTGGCGGCCAGGGCGTATCCCTGCCGGATGACCTCCAGGTTGACCAGCATGCCGTCCGGCGCGCGGCGCAGGTAGCCCACAGGCGTGCCCGCTTCATCCTTCTCCGCGAGGTCGCTGTCGTAATCGAGGTAGACCCATTCGCCAGCGAGCAGGTTCTGGAGGAAACAGTCGGCCTGGGCCTTCTCTGCGGTCTTCGCCCCCGCCGGAAGCGCCGGATCCACACCGAGCAGGCGGACCGCCGTTTCCTTCCCGCCCATCATGAGCACGGGCGTGTGGCCGGGGACCCGCGCGACCTTGTACGCAGTGGCGCCCTTGATGGCCGTGACCGACATGGTGGGCACCGGCCTCAAGGCCGTTATGCTGTTGACGATTACCGGCTTGCGCCCCGGGCGGATTACCTTCCCCGCGTGCCGGATGATGACCCTCGCTCCAGCCCTGTGTACCACCAGCCTGCGGCGGCGCGGAACGACCAGGCGCTTGGGCGGGACTTTCACAATCCGGCGGGGAGGTTTCACAACGATCGGGGGTCGCGGGCGCGGCCTGCGCCGGGGGGGCGGCGCCGCCTGCGACAGGGAAACTCTCAACGCGGCGATCAGCGCCAACCCCGTCACTCCCACCGCCGCTGCGGCCAGACTCATCAGCTTCTTCTTGTCCATGGCTGTGCTCCTTCGAACTCTGGTATTATGGCGTCACAGTGCGGTCCGGCGGCCAAGCTTCGGGCGTCTGAGCCGACGACAGACTCTCCGATGGTATCGGCCCGGCCGGAGGGGCCCCTTAGGAAGAATTCGGCGGCGCCCGGCCGCCTGGCAACGAGCGGGCCGGTCTCCGCACGCCACTGAATTGAGGAGAATGGACATGGCTGGATTTGTCTGCCGATTCGTTCTTCTGTCGCTGATGCTGACAACGACGGGGGCGGGGCAGGAGACGCGGCCTGTGCTGTCGCGACGCGACCTGGCCCTGCGTCTTCGAGAGCTACAGGCCGAGACGCTCAGGCTGTTCAAGGCGAAGGACTACGCCGCCGCCGCCGAGAAGTGCCGCCAGGGAATGAGTCTCATGCCGCGGAGCTCGCTGTTCCCCTACAACCTCGCCTGTGCCCTGGCTCGGCAGGGGAAGGCCGCCGAGGCGATCGAGGCGCTGCGCCGGGCCGTCGAGCTGGGCTATGCCGGGCCCGATCATATGCAGGCCGATGAGGACCTTGCATCCTTGAGGGAGAAAAAGGAATTCGCCGCCCTGCTGGAAAAGGCCCGCGCCAATCTGAAAAGGAGCGTGGGGCGCTACGAGCCCGGCGAAAAGATCGGACCGCTGCGCACCGTCGAGGGCAACCCCGAAGGGGGCCTTCGTTGGCGGCTGCGGATCAGCACGAAGGCGAGCGAGGAAAAGCCACACCGGCTGATCATCTGGCTTCACCCGGCCGGCGGGTCGATGAACCGCAGGGTCGAGCGAATGGCGAAGGGCTTCGTCCGGGACGGTTTCGCCCTGCTGGTTTTCACCCAGAAGGACTTTCGATTCTGGTCCGGGTCGGACGCCAAGAAGATGCTCAAGATCACGCTGCCGGAAGTGGCCAGGGTCGATGGCGTGGACGCCGACCGGCCCATCCTGATGGGCTACAGTGCCGGCGGGCAGATGGCTCTGCACCTGTACCAGGCCGAGCCCGGCCGATACGGTGGGCTGGTGCTCGACGCGGCCTATCCCGTCCGCCGCGCCGGCGGGCGCATGTCACTGGCCATGCCGCCGGATGACCCGGCCGTCCGCACTGTGCCGTTCCTGGTGCTGGTCGGTGACAGAGACGGCGGCGCCGGGGCGTGGCGAAGGGCCGAGAAGCGCTGGCGGCAGAAGGGCGTCCCGCTGACGGTCCGGTACGTTCCCGGGAAGGGCCATGCCTGGCTGTTCGGCAAGGAGCAGACCGCCGAGCTCCGCGGGTGGCTTCGGGAGGTCGCCGCCGGGAAGCTCCCCGGCCTGCCGGCGACGATGGCCCCGGCGACGCGCCCGGCGTCCCTGCCGAAGGATCGCCCACCGGCTCGCCCCGGTTGAGGAATCGGGCCGCCCCGGAGGATCGTCCGCGGGATTGCCGCCTCCGACGGCCGCACCCGGTTCCAACGGCTTGTGTCAAACCCAAATAGAAATGTCCGGTGTTTGAGCCGAATAGAAATGTCCGGT
>CAZNSB010000195.1:0-9116 GCA_964575155.1 uncultured Planctomycetaceae bacterium
CTGGACCTGGCCGCCCTGGCCAACAACTTCGGCAAGGACGCCACCGGGGCCGCCGGCGGCGACGGCGGGGCGCCGGTCCCCGAGCCGATGACGGTGGCGATCCTTGCCCTGGGCGCTGCGGCGCTGATCCGGCGACGGCGGCGGTGAAGGAGCCTGCGTCGCTAAAGCGAGCAGGCCGGGGCCGCCCCCGCTACTCGACCCACTGGACGCCCTTGATCCTGGCGGCGTGGCGGGCCATCCGCTCCTGCCAGTCGTCGTAAAACCGCTCGTGGCCCCACGTGCTGGCCCAGCCGAGGTACGGCACCCCGTTGGAGGTCGGTGCCGTGTCGCCGTTCCACGTATGGAGGATTCTCTTGACGTCCTGCTCGGCCGCGCGGACGGCCGGGCGTCTCTCGGGGTCTTTCCGGGCGGCTTCCATCCGGGCCTGAAGGAGGCGGTAGATCTTGAGGTCGTCGACGCCCCTCCCGGCGGAGACCAGCCCGAGCGACCGGCGGATCTTCCCGTCGTACTTGCCCATGATCCTCTTGTTCTCCAGGTGCCAGGGCTGCTGGAGCACGGCGCCGCTGCCGATCATGAGCATCCCCATTTGATACCGGGTGACCTCCCCGGGCTTGGCCGAGCCGCAGAACCCGACCCTCTTGCCGCGCTTGCTGGCGTACCGGTAGAGCTCCGGGCCGCCGACGTTGGCGGGGTTGTCGATGCAGGCAAGGTTGACGTAATCGAGCGACTTGGCGATGTTCCTGAAGTCCACGTCCAGGGTGGTGTAGGCGTCGGGGACGACCTCGTTGACCCACCCGAGCTTGGGCTGGACGCCCCCGTGCCCTGCGGGCTCGTCCCAGATCATGGAGATGATCCTCGGCCAGCGGCGCCGCTTCGCCGCGGCGTACATGCGCTTGATCTCGCGCTGGTAGGTCTGCTTGGTCCCCCCGCTCTTGCGGAACAGCCTCCCCGGGCCCCACTGCGGGTCCAGCTCGACGTCGCTGTGGATGCAGACGCCCTCGATCCCGTACGACCGGACCCAGTTCATTTTCTTCTCCAGCGCCTCCAGGTCCACCTCGAAGCCCCCGCCGTCCCGCCTGGCGAACGGCAGGAACCCGCAGAAGGTCGTCAGGCTGCTGAAGCCCGAGCGGGCGTACTGGCTCAGCCCCTCGTCGTTGAGGAGCCTGCCCCCCTGGAAGATGTACCCGACGTAGGTCTCCTTGAGCGTCGGCAGGAGCAGGTCCTGGACGCGGAGTGTCAGCGGCACGGACCGGAAGTCCTTCTTGCCGTCGGCGGCGATCCGGACGGTGCCGGTGTACCTTCCCGGCTTGGCGTCCTTGGGGACCAGGAAGCTGAGGAGGAAGTAGCGAATGCCGGGGGCGGCCTGGAAGTCGACCGGCGCCTCGTGCTCCAGAAGGAAATGCGTGGGCACCTGGCCCAGATACCCGTGGGAGAACTCGACGGCCTCCACGGGGAGCTTGGCCCCCCCCGGCCCGGCCAGGGCGCCGCCCTCGACGGTCACCCGCACCGCCTTCAGCGGGCGGGTGTGGTAGAGGCCGATCAGGAACGGCAGCCGCTGCCCGCGGACGGCGAAGCCGTCGAGTTCCTTGGCGGCCTCGTGGGCGAACGGGTAGGAGACGTAGGCCGCGTACAGCAGCTTGCCCGGGCGGGGCTTGTCGAGCTGGACCTTGGGATGGAACCCGTGCAGCGCGGAGATCGGGCGGGTGAACACGAAGACCCCGTCCTTGAGGTGGGGGGCGAGGGCCTTGTCGAAGCGGACGCGGACGGTGGGCTGTTCCAGGAGGACGAGGTCGTCCACCCACCACCGCCCGAGGTCGCTGTCCATCGTGTACTGTCGCTTCTGGTCGAGAACGAGCTGGAGGGTCGCCGTGTCTGACGCGGCGACGACGGTGTCCTCGTACACGCCCCAGGCCGTCAGGTCCTTGCCGTAGTAGCTGTCGAAGCGCGACTTGTTCCAGTCGCGGGTCCCGCATTGCGACAGCAAGGCGACGCCGCCGAACCCGCGGGAGAACTTGAAGGCGGGCGATTTTCCCTCGCCCCGGAAGGCGAAGTAGGCGCCGCGGGAGCCGGTGCTGAGCCCGTTGCGGGCGACGTTGTCGGTCTTGCACCAGGCCCCCCCGTAGTAGCGGGAGCCCTTGTGCAGGGACAGCTTGCCCTCGTGGGCGCAGCGGATACCGCGCGTCCCCTCCAGGAGCAGGGACGACTTGCCCGAACGCTTGACGGCGGCGTCGAGCCTTCCCGGGCCCTTGTAGCCCGCCACCGACCCGCCTGCCTGCTTGCCCCCGGCAGGCAGGTCCTTGCCCTCCTCGAACCCGCCGTTGCGGATGAGGTTGTGCCGGCCGTTGACGTAGTCGATGGCGGCCCGTCTGGCGGAATCCTTGGGCGTGTTGGTGATCCTGCAGGTGATCTTCGCCCCCGCCTCCATGGCGGGGATGCGGAAGACGAGCTCGTTGTTGCTCTCCACGTCGTAGGGGGGGATGGGCTCGATCATGTGTTCGAGTTCCCGCCCGGTTTCGTCGTAGACGTGGTAGCCCTTCGGGTTCAGGGACCCTGCCGGGAGGTTCCGGCCGAAGACCTGGTAGACCGACATGAGGACAGGCCAGTCCGTCTTCTTCTCGCCGGAGGTGTTCTCGATGTCCACCTCGACGGCGTGCTCGGCGCGGAGGCGGGTCGCTCCCGCGACACAGAACACAACGGTCCAGACCACGAATTGCCGTTTCACGGGTTTGCTCCTCTCATGGCCGGTTGCGCGGCGCGTCTCGCCCGGCGGCGCTGTGGGTGCCATGGCGGGCGCTGTTTCCCGCCATGCGGGTCGACATGGCGGCAGACGACGGCCGCCATGGCACCCGAACTCGCAATATCGAAATTGAAGGACTACTAGTTACCGCCGGCCATGGCCGCAGTCAACAGCGAGCCCTCGCTGTCAGCATCTTTCCCTGCTCGCCCAGCCGGGGCGTTTCCGGGCGCCGGGCGAAACCTGTTGGTGCGCGGGCCCCGGGCCGGTAGAATGTCCGGGAAATGAGCCCGCGATGATCGCGGGCCGAAGGCGTCATGGGAGGTGTCGGCACATGCCACGGAGACTGATCTGCACCAAGCCAGGGACCCTGCAATGGGAGGAGTACACGGACGGGGCGGTACCGGCCGGGCACGTCCGGATCCGCGGGGAGCACTCGGCGGCGAAGCACGGGACGGAGATGGCCAGCTTCAAGGGCTACGCGAACCCGCGCGGTGCGCTGGACGCGGACCTTCAGGTGTACCTGCCGGCGGATGCGAGCAAGCGCTACCCGGCCATGGTGGGCAACATGGTGGTGGGCGAGGTGACGGAGGTGGGAGAGGGCGTCGCGGATTTCCGCCGGGGCGATCGGGCGCTGACGTACGGCTGCTTCAGCGAGACGCACACGGTGGGCGCTTCGGGGCACTGCCGGAAGGTGCCCGAAGGGGTGGACTGGAAGGACGCGGTGTGCCTGGATCCGGCCTTTTTCGCGCTGGCGGCGCTCCGCGACGGCGGGGTGCGCGTGGGCGACGTGGTGGTCCTGTTCGGGATGGGCGCGATCGGCCTGACGGGGGTCGAGCTGGCGGCGATCGCCGGCGCCGGCAGGGTCTATGCGGTGGACCCGCTGGAGATCCGGCGGGCGGCGGCGGAGAAGCTCGGCGCGGACGTGGTGCTGGACCCGACCGCCTGCGACGTGGGGCTGGCGGTCAGGAAGGACACCGCCGGCCGCGGCGCCGACGCGGCGATCGAGTACAGCGGAAGCCGGCAGGCGATGCAGGACGCCCTCCGCGCCGTTGCCCTGGGCGGCAACGTGGTCGCGGGCGCCTACCCCCCGCCGTACGATGCCGGCCTGGACTTCGGGGCCGAGGCCCACCACAACACGCCCAACATCATTTTCTCTCGCGGCTGCACGGAGCCGAACCGGGAACACCCGCGTTGGGACACGAAGCGGCTGTACGACGCGTGCTGGGAGCTGATCGTCACGGGCCGGCTCACGGGCGAGCACATCGTGCATCCGGTGGTTGGCTTCGAAGACCTGATGGTCGAGTATCCCAAGATCGCCACCGCGCCGGGCACGAACATCAAGCTTGGCGTGGTGCACCGAAGCGGAAGGAGTCGGGGATGAAAGCGATCCTGGTCGGGCTTGGCCGACAGAGCCGGGGATGGCTTCGAAGCTGCCGCGAGCACCCGGACGTGGAGTTGGTGGGCTTCGTGGACACGGGCGAGGAGGCCCGCGACCGCTTCCTCGCCGAGGCCGCCGCGCCCGCCGAAAAGGTCTTTGCCTCGCTGGGCGAGGCCATCGAAGCCTGCCCGGCCGAGTTCGTCCTCGACGTGACCCCGCCGGGCGCCCACAGGGAAGTGGCCATGACCGCCATCGGTGCCGGGCTGCACGTCCTGGGCGAGAAGCCCATGTGCGAGAACCTCCAAGACGCCGTCGCGGTCGCCGAGGCGGGCCGGCAGGCCGGCGTAAGGCACATGATCACGCAGAACTTCCGGTTCGGCCCGCTTCCGCGGACGACCCGGCGGCTGCTGCGGGAGGGGCGCATCGGCCCCCCCGGCCAGCTCGACATTTCCTTCTACGTGCCCTGGGCGGACAGGCCCGGCACGCACTACGTGACCCAGCCGTTCATGTTCCTCACCGACATGGGCGTTCACCATTTCGACATGATGCGCTACGTCCTCGGCGCCGAGGCGACCAGCGTGCAGACGCTGTCTTGGAACCAGCCCTGGGGCTGGCACAAGGGGGACGCCTGCCACGTCGCCGTGTTCGATTTCCCCGACGGGCTCAAGGGCATTCACGTGGCGATGGGGTGCAGCCTGGGCCATCAGACGCCCGCCAACGGCAACTGGCGCATCGAGGGGCCCGCAGGCAGCATCACCTGGGAGGACGACAGGATCTTCCTCTCCAGGGAGCACCGCACGGAGCGAAAGCACCGCACCGAGGTCCCGCCGGACCCCCTCGCTGCGGTGGGCCAGGCGGCGATGCTGGACGAGTTCGTCCACGCCGTCCGCGACGGCCGAGAGCCCGAGTGCAGCGCCCGGGACAACCTCAGGAGCCTGGCCATGACCCTGGGCGCCGTAGAAAGCGCCAGAACCGCCCGAAGGGTCGATCTGGGGTCCTAGTGTTGCGTCAAGCTGTAATCTCCGGGTGCCACGGCTGCGTTGTGTGCAGCCGTGCGCGCCCTGGGGCAGGCACGGCTGCAAAAGGCGCAGCCGTGGCACCCCAAAGTTCAATCTTGACAACGTTCTAGCTGAACATCGCGCGCTGCTCCTGCGTCGCTCGATCGGGGGTCTTACCTGATCGCCTTCAGGGCGTCCTCGGCGGCGCCGACGATGCGGAAGTTGTCGTGGTCCGTAAGCTTGTCGATCCTGCTCACCGCGGCCTTCGCATGCTTCCCGATTGCGGCCAGGGCCCCCAGCGCGGCAATGACCACCTTCTCGTCCTTCTCGTCCAGAAGCTTCATCAGGGCCGGGACCGCCTGCCTGCCCGCCGCCCCCAGCCGCCGGATGCACCCGGCCGTGTATACTCGAACCTCCTTCTGGGGCCGCCCAAGTGCCTCCACCAGGGCGGGCATGTGCCCCTTCAGGTCAGGTGAGGCCTCGGCGAGGGTGCGGGCGGCGAGGATGGCGAAGTCCTTGTCGGGGCCCTTCAGTCCGCGCACGAGCACGGGCAGGGCGTCCCTTGCGGAGGCCTTGAGCTTGACCAGGGCTGCTGCTGAATGAATCCGGACCACCTCCGACCTGCCCTCCAAGGCTTCGGTGAGCCTCTTCTCCGCCGGCTCGCCAATCTGGACCAGGGCGTCGATGGAGAGCTTCCGGGCATAGGGGTCCCGATCATCGAGGCTGTCAATCAGTGCCTTGACCGCCGGCCTGCCGATCCTCGCCAGGGCCAGTTGGGCCTCGTTGCACACGTGGGTGTTGGTGTCCTTCAAGGCGCCGATGAGCTGCGGCAGGGCGGGCTCGGCGTTCGGCCCGAGGTCCTTCAGGCGCTGCACTGCCGAGAAGCGGACCTCTTCGTCAAGGCTCTTGAACGCCTCGAGGAAGCTGGGCACGGCCTGCCTGCCATGCTTGGCCAGGATGGTGCCGGCGCGTTCGCGGATGACCTCGTCCCGGCTTGCCGCAAGCTTCGACAGCGACGGGATCACCTCGGCACCTGCCGAGGCCAGGATCGCATCGGCCGCCTCGACGACCTTCTTGTTCGGGTCGCCAAGTGCCTTTGCCAGTGCCGGGTACGCGGCGGGGCCGATCTTGCCGAGCGTTCCCACCGTCTTCTGCCTGACGATCTCGCTGGGGTCGTTGAGCAGTTGCACCAGATCGGGGATGGCGCTTTGGGCGGGCTGGCCGATTGTACCCAGGAGTTCTATCGCCGAGATCCTGAGGTCCGTCTGTACGAATCGGACGGCGTCCGTCAGGGTCTGGACGACCTTCTCACTCCTGTCGCCGATCTTCACCAAGGCGGCGGCCGCCTCCAGCCTCAGGGGCTCATCGGCGGAATCGAGTTTCGCCGCAAGGGCGGGGACGGCCTCCTTGGCCTCCGGTCCGATATAGCCCAGGACTCTCGCGGCGTTCGCCTGGTCGCGGGCCTCGCCCTCATCGAGCTTTGTGATCCACTCCGCAATCTTTCTTCCCTCTTTCCGGCTTGGTTTTCCGTCCGCATCGTAGCGGACGTCGGCGTCGCGCTTCTCCTGCTTGTCGTCGCACCCGATCGCGGCAAGAACCAGTAGGCACAGCATGCCCGCCGAGGCCCCGAGAGTCGTGCGGCGGGCCGGGGGTTCCTTCCTGCTCATGGCCAATCTCCCTCGGCGGGACGGGGCGGGCTCGGACGGGCGGGGGTCACTTCTTCGTCAGTTGCTGCTTCCTCTTCTCCGGCGTGGCGTAGAAATTGCAGTCGCACCAGCAGCAGAGGAAGGTGTTATCGTCCCTGTCCGAGTCCAGTCGCGTGACCAGCTTCAGCTCTTGGGCGCCCTCGATGCCCTCGACCGTGAGGTACCTCGCCGAACTCGAGGTCTTCATGAGCCCGCTCTGGGTCACCACCTTGCCGTCCACCCATACCTCAAAGCTCGCCTTTCGATGTTGATTTCGGATCAGGCGCCTGCGGGCGTCATTGGACACGCCCACATAGGCGGAGAAGGCGCGGATGCGGCTGCCCTTGAGATCGAAGACGGATTCATGATGCGGGTACACCCACATGGCGCGGGAGAAGCGTTCGTTGCCGATGATGGGCAGGAACTCCTTTCTCGCGCAGGGAGGGCCCTCGGAAGGGTTCGTGAGCGCCTTGGTATGCGCCCTGCCGATCTCCCTCACCGCGCCCATTTCGATCTTGGTCCCCTTCAGACAGGTGCCGAAGAACGTCCACCGCTTGCCGATGTCCTCCAGCTTGATGATCTTGCCGTAGGGCATCTTCCGCTCTTCCTTCTCCCGGAGGAGGGGGATTACAAAGGTCCGGCTCCGGACGGGCTTGCGGACGAGCCCCCTGGCCCCGGCGAAGAGGAGGCCGTTGTCATGGGTGGCGGCCGTCTTGTCAGGCGGCGAGGCCGTCAGGGTGATGAATGCGTCCTTGCCGGCGGGGATCGTCCCGGAGGCCGGCTCGATCCGCAGCCAGGGCTGCTTCGCGGACAGCGTCCACTCCAGCGGCAGGACGGCGTTGCTGACCAGCCGGAACCGCCGCGCCTCCGACTTCCCGCACCGCATGTTGAAGTTGGGGTGGTCGAAGCGGAGCTCGATGGGATCGATGACGTCGGCGATGACGGCGAAGGTCTGCTCCCGCCCGGTCGCCACGTCCTTCACGTAGATGTTGCCCGTGACGGTCTGGCCGGGCTTGAGGGCCTCCCCGTCGAGATGGTATGCCAGCTTCCTGAACCCGAGGAGCTGGCCTTCCTTCTCCTTGAGCTTGAGCCAGGGCGCGTCGGTGCGGGCGGTCCATGGGCGGGGCACCCCGGTCCAGTTGCGGATCAGCAGCGTGCGGTGGGTCCGGCCCAGGGCGGCCACCTTCGTCCGCAGGTTGAGCTGGCCGATGTCCACGCCGACGATGCGGGCGACCTTGGCGGCGATACGGTACAGCTTTCGCGAATCGTCCTGCCAGGGGTGGATGTAGTCGTGCACCGAGTCGCCGCGCAGTTGAGGCCACAGGCAGTAGTGGTGGAGGTAGTCCAGCAGCACATCCTGGATCTTTTTGGCCATCTCGGTCGAGACGAGCTTTCGATCGACGGTTTGCTCAAGGAAGATCCTCGCCTCGCCTTCCTGGATGCCTTCCAGGAGGGCCTCGTACCGCGCGCTGGGCTCGGCCCCGTCGGGCCCCGGCCAGGTGACCATGTGGTGCGGGCGCCCGGGGAAGGCCCAGTCGCCTCCGATGTACCCGTCCAGGTAGATGTGGTGGTACCCGTCGAAGCCGATGTGCCCCAGCCCGCAGTACCCGCGGTGGAGCGAGACGGAGGGGATTCCGCGCCAGCGGATCGGCTGGGCGGCGCCCCGAAGCTCGTCGCGCGGGATGTGCACGTAGAGGTAGGTCTCGTTGCGGATGAGCCGCTGAGCCTTGCCGATGCTGCTGGCGGCGTATTGTGTCCCGACCACCACCGAGGGGCCCCCGCCGATGTAGGCGCCCTTCCAGCCCTTCTTGCTCTCGACGGGGCTGGCGGCTCCGTAGACGTCGGCGAAGTAGCGGACCACGTTGCGCGAGTGGCCGCCGCCGCCCGCGCCGCCGTGGTAGGTGTGCCCGCTGGCGGCCCAGTAGTGATTCGGGAACAGCTCCCAGAACAGCCCCATCAGCGCCGGGTCCGATTCGTGATCCCCGCCGTGGCCCCAGTACACCGACTGCTCCAGCCCCTTTCCCTGCATGTGCCGCAGCACCGCGGCCCCGAACTGCCGCCAGACCGGAAGCCGATTGAACGCGTCCTGCTTCCATCCCAGCGTCAGCGTTTCGTGCTTGCCCTTCGCCTCGTCGTACACGGTGACCGCCGGCGTGGGGCTGGCGAGCTGGCAGTGCATGATGACGAAGCAGATCACCCGGGGGGTGCCCATGTGCCGAACCGCCAGGTCGAGGAACCGGTCCATGATCTTGAAGTCGAAGTCGTAGGCCCCGTCCTTCCTGCGAATCCACTTGATCATGGAGTCTTCCCAGTTGCCG
>CAZNSB010000196.1:0-1389 GCA_964575155.1 uncultured Planctomycetaceae bacterium
ATCTCGAACAGGCCCTGGCCGAGAGTCAGCGCTAGAGCGAGGCGCGCTTCGCCCCGACCCCCGATGACGGACGATCTCTTCCAGAGCAGCGACAGTGCGCGCGGCGCCGCGCACCTGCGTCACGCGAAGCGGGTACGTCTCGAAGGCGTGCTGCCGCTCGAGCGCGGCGGGGCGCTGCCCGAGGTGGTGCTCGTCTACGAGACCTACGGCGAGCTCGCCCCCGAGCGCGACAACGTCGTGCTGGTATGCCACGCGCTCTCCGGCGACTCGCACGTCGCGCGCCACGACGCCGAGGACGACCCCGGCTGGTGGGAGATCGCCATCGGCCCGGGCAAGGCCATCGACACCGAGAAGTACTTCGTCATCTGCCCGAATCTGCTTGGCGGCTGCCGGGGAACAACCGGGCCGAACTGCCTGGACCCGGCCAGGGGCCGGCCGTACGGGGGCGACTTCCCCCAGGTCACCATCGCCGACATGGTCGAGGCGCAGCGTCTGCTGGTGGACCACCTGGGGATCGAGACGCTGGTTGGGGTAATCGGCGGGTCGATGGGGGGGATGCAGGTGCTGCACTGGGCGACGGCGTACCCGCAGCGCATCCGGGGGGCGATTCCCGTGGCGACGGCGCCTCGGCTGACCAGCCAGGGGCTGGCCTTCGACGTGATCGGGCGCAACGCCATCACCCACGACGCCAGCTTCCGCGGCGGGCATTACTACGACATCCAGGCCGGGCCCAAAGACGGCATCTTCTCGCCGGCCTGCAACGTCGGCGGGCTCGCCATCGCCCGCATGATCGGGCACATCACCTACCTCTCCCGAGAGGCCATGAAGGACAAGTTCGAGGCCAATCGCACCCGTCCCCGGCGGATCGAGAGCCGCTTCGAAAAAGACACCTCCGTCGCCAGCTACCTCGCCTACCAGGGCGACAAGTTCGTCGAGCGCTTCGACGCCAACAGCTACATCCTCATCAGCCGGGCAATGGACTCCTTCGACATCGGCCAGGGCGGCGCACTCGCCGACCACCTCGCCGGCGCCACCTGCCGCTGGCTGGCGATCAGCTTCACCAGCGACTGGCTGTTTCCCGCCGACCAGTCGCGCGAAATCGTCAACGCCCTCCTGGCCGACGGAAGGGCCGTCTCCTATTGCAGCGTCCGCAGCCGAGGAGGCCACGACGCCTTCCTGCTGGCGGGGGAGCTGGACGTTTACGGCCCGTTGATCGAGGGCTTCCTGGCCCGGACGTACGACGGCGGCGAGGAGGAGGAAGACGAGCCGGAGGCCGACGGGCAGGGCCAAGTCGATCACCACGACACGAGCATCTTTCACGGCCGTCGGCTGGACTACGACCTGCTGGAAAGGCTGCTGCTGGACGAGGGGCGCGGGGCCGACTCGGCG
>CAZNSB010000196.1:1399-5307 GCA_964575155.1 uncultured Planctomycetaceae bacterium
TCGTGCGAATCGACGGATCACTTGGAATCAGCACGAACCAACTGCCGACAAGCAACTCGCTGATCGGCGAAAGAGAAAACGGAAGCCCTGTCGAGGCCGGCGGCATCTTGCCCGACGACCCGCAGATCGAGTATCTATGGGAGAAATACGTCAAGGCCGCCGCCGCTACAGAGGAGATTGACCAGGCGGCCGTCCTGGCGTGCGTTCGGCGGGGGATCGACTGCATCCACGCCGACCTGAACGAGGGGCTGGATGAGTTCGGCGAGAAGCAGTTCGACTTCGTGCTGCTGTCGCGGACCCTCCAGGCGGTCCGGAACGTCAACCGCGTCGTCGAGGACATGCTCCGCGTCGGGCGGCGGTGCATCGTCTCCTTCCCCAACTTCGCCTATCGCCCGCTGCGAAAGGTGCTCGCCGAGCAGGGGCGGGCCCCCGAAGCGCCCGGGCTGCTGCGATACCGCTGGCACGACACCCCCAACATCCGCTTCTTCAGCATCGCCGACTTCCAGGACTTCTGCCGGGAAAAGCACGCCACCGTGCACCGGCTGGTGGCGCTGAACACCGAGGCCCGCCGAGAGGTCGCCGCCGAGCCCAACCTCAACGCCGACCTGGCCGTCTTCGTCATCAGCCGCCCGTGAGCGCCGCCCGCCGCGCCGCCGTGACACCGCCGGCGGAACTTGTTAAGATGCAGCCCCCTGAAACCTGATGTGGGTCTCGTTGCCTACTGGAGAAGCCATGAAAAAAAGACGAACGCCCCCCAGGATCAGATCGGACCAGCCGGTGTGGCTGGATGGGAAGAAGACCCCTCGCAAGAGGCAATACCTTTCCGGCCGGCGGATCCTCCCCAAGGGCATCACCGGGACCGAGCCGGTGGGCGATCTGATCGAGCAGGCGATGCTGTCGTACAACGGGGGCCGGCTGCGGGAGGGGTGCGAGCTGTTCGTGAAGAAGGTGCTGGCCCGGGACGTGACGGTGGGGATGTCGGTGGCGGGGGCGCTGACGCCGGCGGGGTTGGGCTGCTCCTGCTTCGTCCCGCTGATCCAGGCCGGCTTCGTGGACTGGCTCGTGATCACGGGGGCGAACCTGTACCACGACCTGCACTTCGCCTTCGATTGCCCGCTGCACATGGGCACGCCCGCCGTCCGCGACGAGCACCTCCGCGAGAACGGGGTGGTGCGGATCTACGACATCTTCATGGGGTACGAGGAGGTCCTGCTGAAAACCGACGAGTACCTCCAGGGCATCCTGACCATGCCGGAGTTCCAGAAAGAGATGGGCACCGCCGAGTTCCACTACTACCTGGGCAAGTACGCCGCCGCCATGGAGGCCGAGAACGGACTCCAGGACGTCTCCCTGCTGGCGGCGGCCTACCGGGCGGAGGTGCCCGTGTACGTCTCCAGCCCCGGCGACTCGAGCATCGGCATGGACCTGTCCCTGTGCGACCTGAGGAACAACCGGCTCCGCATCAACCCCAGCATCGACGTGAACGAAACCGCCGCCTACGTCTTCGACGCCAAGACCTCCGGCGGCAAGAGCGCCGTCGTCCTGCTCGGCGGGGGCAGCCCAAAGAACTTCATCCTACAAACCGAGCCCTACATCCAGGAGGTGCTCAGGCTTCCCGAGGCCGGGCACGACTATTTCTTCCAGGTCACCGACGCCCGCCCGGACACCGGGGGGCTGAGCGGCGCGACCCCGCGTGAGGCCGTCAGTTGGGGGAAGGTGGACCCCGACCGGCTGCCCGACGCGGTCGTCTGCTACGCCGACACCACCATCGTCCTGCCGCTGCTGACCCACTACGCCCTCTCCCATCACCGCCGGCGGAGACTCCGCCGGCTGTATCGCCGCCGCGGGAAGATGGTCGAGGCCCTCACCCGCACCTACTACGACAAGAACCGCGGGGAGATCAGGACGATCCAGGCGCTGATCCAGGAGAACCGCGCCGGGGCCCGCCGCCGGAAGTCGCAAGCGAGACGTTCGGGCCCGGGCAGGGGGAGGCGCTGAGCGCAGCCGGCGGGGGCTCAGACCGTCCGCTTGAGCTTGCGGCGGAAATCGCGACAGAAGCGGCTCTTTTCCTTGCCGCGGGCGGGCTTCCTGCCGCGATTGGCGCGCTTGTGCCGCCACAGCAGCTTTGCGTTGCGTCTCTTGTGTGCCATGAAATCACCTGACCGGTCGGGCTTCCGGCCGCGGCCAGCCACACCGCTCCGGCCCCGCCCGGAAGGTCCTGTATTGTAACCGGCAATAGCCACAGCTCAAGCTTCAGTGCGATTTCCTTTTCAGCGGCCGAGCGCCGCCCGCTTCAGAAAACGGTCTGGAGGTCCTGAAGCAGTCGCTCAAGAAGCGCGGCGGGACCACTGGACAGGGAGAAGTCAACAGCCGGCGTCGCGGGGAATTCCGACTGCACCTTTCAGCAGCTCGCCGGCGGCGGCGCGGGCGGCGGCGCGGTCGCCGCGGTCGAGGGCATCGGCGGCGGCGGTCAGCAGGCGCCGCTGTCGGGCGGTAAAGGCCATGGCCGCGGCCGGGTCGAACCCGGCGAAGCCCAGCCGGTCGCGGATCGCCCGGCGGAGGTCGTCGATGCCCGCCAGCGTCCGCCCGGAAACGGCGACGTCGGCGGCGGGGTCGGCGGCGAACAGGTCCGACTTGCCCGAGACGTTGATGACGGCGGGCAGGCGGCGGAGGCGGTCGATGAGCCCGGCGCCGTCGTCGCCGCCGGGGGTGGTCACGCAGAGGACCAGATCGGCCGCCTCGATCCGCATCCAGGCGCGGCGGACGGCCTCGGCTTGGAGGCCGCCGCCGGCCTGCCAAAGCCCGGCCGTGTCCGTCACCCAGATCCCCACGCCATCCGCGTCGCCCGGCGAGCGGACCCAGTCGCGGGTCGTGCCGGGCGTCTCGGAAACGATGCACACCTCCCGCCCCACCAGGGCGTTGGCCAGGGCGCTCTTGCCGACGTTGGGCGGACCCGCGATGACCACCTCGGGCGCCGCGAGCAGCCGCTGCATAAGGGGCAGGGCCTCGCCCGCCGCCCGCAGGTCCGGCGCAGACAGCGGGCGGTCGGCGGCGAGCGCGGACAGCCCGCCGGACCACTGGGCGGTGACGGCCGAGGCCGCCAGCGGCGTGGTGACCCGCCGCAGTGCCAGGAGCATCTCCTGGGCAATGGCGGGATTGTCAAACCCCCGCCCGCCGGCAGGCGCGGCGAGTGCAGGGCCGAGTCGGCTTTCGGGCACGATCTCTGCGCCCGATTCGCCGAGGGCGGTGAGGACCTCCCTGGCCACGTGCGCGCCGCCGTGGATGCTGATCTCGGCCAGGCCGGTGGTCGCGTGGAACGTGACGATCGCTTCGTCGAGCACCTCCCCGCCGCGGACGATCCAGCCCAGGGCAAGTCGATCCTGCCCCGGCGGCCGGGTGCGGGGGCGGAAGACCTTTGCCAGGACCTCGCGGGCGTTCGCGCCACTCAGGACGATCACCGCGATGCCCCCCCGGGCCGGGGCCGTCGCCAGCCAGGCCGTCGCGCCCCCCGGCGCACGGGTTGGTGCCGCGGCGTTCATGATCGGGTGGGGGGGGCAAGCTGGTAGGCCAGGGCGATGCCCATCAGCGACAGCTCGGGCACGATGTCATCGACGAAGTCGCAGCCGGCCGCCACCAGCTCGGCGTCGCCGCCGGTAAGGATCAGTTGGGGCCAGCGCCCCAACTCGGTGGCGTAGGCCTCGGTCAGCTCGCGCAGCGCCCCGCGTGCGCCGTAGAGAAGCCCACCGATGATGGCCTGGGAGGTGTCGTTTCCGAAGACCCAATCGGGCCTGGCCAGGACGACCTTGGGCAGGGCGGCGGTGCCGCGGAGCAGGGCCTCGGCCCCCATGGCCAGGCCGGGGAGGATGGCCCCGCCCAGAAAAACGCCGTCGTCGTTGACGCAGTCGACG
>CAZNSB010000196.1:5317-9111 GCA_964575155.1 uncultured Planctomycetaceae bacterium
GTGACGGCCGTGCCGAAGTCCGCCACGACACAGGCATGCCCGAGGCGGTGGTAGGCCATCGCGGCGTTGCACAGGCGGTCCGTGCCGATTTGCTCCGGGCGGGGCAGGCGGGTCCGGATCGGCAGGGGGATGTCTTCGCCGACGACGAGGACCTCCTCCCGGAGATCTTCGGCAGCCGACCGCATTGCCGCCAGGGATTCCTGCCGGACCGACGAAGCCGCCATCGCCTTGGGCGTCGGCATCTCCCGCCAGATTTCGGCCAGGGCGTCTCCGGCCGACGAGCCCAGCTCGCCGGCGTCGATGCGTCGGGCGCCGGAGACCTTCTCGTCGATCACGCAGCCCATGGACACGCGGGAATTGCCCACGTCAATTGCCAGGACGGCCTTGGCCTGTGGCATGGCTCGCGTCCTTATTGCCGGCCGCTGCGGTTCAGCGCCTGCCAGATTCGTTCCGTCAGGGCATGGAGCCCCGCGCCGGTGACGGCGGAGATGGCCGCCGCATCGCCGCCGACGGCCCGGTCAAACGCCCGGAGGTGCCGCTCGCTTCCGGTCAGGTCTATCTTGTTGGCCACGGCGATCTGGGGCTTGGCCGACAGCGCCGAGGAGTACTGCCGAAGCTCCTCGTTGATGCCGCGGAAGTGCTCCGCCGGGTCGCCTTCGGCGGGGCAGACGTCCACCAGGTGCACCAGCAGCCGCGTCCGCTCAACGTGCCGCAGGAACGCGTCGCCCAGCCCCACGCCGCGGTGGGCGCCCTCGATCAGCCCGGGGATGTCCGCCATCACGAACCGCCGCCCGCCGGACAGCTCGACGATGCCCAGCACGGGCTCGGTGGTGGTGAAGGGGTAATCGGCGACCTTCGGCCTGGCCGACGACAGCCGGCGCAGCAGCGTGCTCTTGCCGGCGTTGGGCCGGCCGAGAAGCCCCACGTCGGCGATGAGCTTCAGCTCCAGTCCGAGCCGGCGGGCCTGTCCGGGCTGGCCCGGCTCGGCCTGGCGCGGCGCCTGGTGGGTGGACGTGGCGAAGTGGACGTTCCCTCGCCCCCCGCGCCCGCCGGCGGCGACGCAGACGCGCTGCCCCGGCCGGAGGAGGTCCTTCAGCAGCGTGGCATGCTCGGCGTCGCGAATGATGGTGCCCGTGGGCACGCGGATGACGACGTCCCGGCCGTTCCGGCCGTGGCACTTCTTGCCCATTCCGTGCCCGCCGCGTCCGGCCCGCCAGTGGTGCTTTCCGGCGAGGTGGCGGAGGGTATTGACGCCCAGGTCGGCCAGGCAGTACACGCTGCCCCCGTCGCCGCCGTCGCCGCCGTCGGGCCCGCCGCGGGGGACGAACTTCTCGCGGCGGAAGCTCACGCACCCGTTCCCGCCGTCGCCCCCGGCCACCGTGATCTCCGCCTCGTCTATGAACACGCTCGGGGCGCCCACGAAAAAAGGATGGCGCAGCTCCGGTCCCGACCCTTCGGGAATGCAGGCTGCGGCGCCATCCCTCGGTTCACACGTCGAGCTTGCGGGAGCGTCAGACGACGTCGACGAATCGGCCTCGAAACCGGACCCGTCCGCCGGTCAGGGCAAAGAGGGTATGATCCCGGCCCATTCCGACATTCCGTCCCGGCCGAAACGGCGTGCCGCACTGCCGGACGAGGATGGTGCCGGCCGAGACCGCCTGCCCGCCGAAGCGCTTCACCCCGCGATGCTGGGCGTTGGAGTCGCGCCCGTTCCGCGACGAGCCCTGTCCCTTCTTATGTGCCATCACTTACCTCTATCGGCTCATTCCCTCGGGAACCATCCAACCACGCTCAAGAAGTGTACCGCGCGGGTCCGACGGTGTCAACATCCCTCGCCAAAAGGATAGCGTCAAGTATTGTGTGTAAGTTTGACTTTGTGCCATCGGAGGAGCTGTCCGAAGATAGCTCGTTCGATGGCTGGGTGGTCGTGGAGGCAGCCCATGGGGCGCAGGCGCATCCGCAGGGCACGGACGAGCCGTTCCAGGGGGTTGTTGGTGCGGACCCTTCTCCACCAGTCCTTGGGTAAGCTGTGGAACCTCAGGCTGTCGCCCAGGTCGGTCATGAACTGCTGCACGGCCCAAGGCGCAAGCGATTTCCACCGCTTTACCCAGGCGACGGCCGCATCGACGGCTGCAGACTTCGACGGGCAGCGGAAGATGCATCCGGCCTCGGCTACCATGAGGTCCCTGAAATCGGTCGGCCCGACATTCTTTCGCAATGCCGCCAAACGATGGAACGTGCAATACTGCCAGGCGACCTCAGGATAGACCTGTTCCAGGGCGTGGCGGATCGCTCCGGATTCGTCGCTGACGAACAACTCCACTTCGTCGAGGCCACGGGCACGAAGGTCGGCCAGCAGGTCGACGCATCGCTCACCCGGGCCGACGCAGAAGCCCAGCACATCCAGGCCGCGATCGAAGCGAGCGCCGCTGACAAACATCACCACCCGGTCGCCGCCGACAACGTCCACGTGCATCCCGTCGATGTAAACGACGCGATAAACAGGGGCGATCGGGCGGTTCCGCCAGGCGGCGAGTTGCTCGTCCATCCATCGCATGAGCTTGCTGACGGTCTGATGGCTGAGCGTACCGCCGAATACCTGCTCGGCCAGTTGGGCCGTCCCCCGGCTGCTGCAGCCCAGCAGGTAGGCGTGCCGCAGGATCCGATCCACGTCGGCGATCCGGCGCTGGTAACGGTCGAAGACTGTCGAGCCGTCAAACCCGCCGCCTCGGCAGCGGGGAACCTTCAGCCGGACCGGACCGTGCGGCGTGGTCAGCCAACGGCGGTAGTGCCCGTTGCGATAGTCGCAGCGGTCTTGGGTTCGATGGTTCCACCCGGCGTTCAGGTAGACCTCGAGTTCCCACTCCAGCACCTGCTCAGCCAGGCCTGTTACGAGCTGCTTTACCATTCCATCCGTCCAGTCCCAAAAAGTCTCTTGCCGTTGCTGCCGCGTCGGTGGTACATGTACGTTTGTGTTCATTGGGTGCGTCTCCCTTCTCACGTGGTGGTGAAAAAGGATCAGACGTACCCAATTTTTCGCGCCGTGTCATCGGCCTTCCGCTTCGGCTCGTCCCGATTCCATCGGGACTCGCCTCCGCTCCAGCCCGATGACACGATCAACGCCAATCTCAAACTTACACACAATTACTTACACCACTGTTACAGGTGCGTCTTCCGCTGTAAGGCGGCCCGTGGGCAGAGGGGATGAGAGCTTAGATCTCCGCGGCCGCACCCGCATCGTCTGCGCAAAGAAAGGGGCGGACCCTTGCTGCAAAGGCCCGCCCGCTTGTCTCGCCCTTCCGCGAAGGGTGACGAAATCTACTTCCGCCTGCGAATCAGCGCCAGTCCGCCAAGGAGCAGCAGCCCCAGCGTCGCAGGTTCGGGGACGCATTGCGTATCGATGACGACCTGGTCGACCCAGGACACCCAAGTCTGGGGACCGAGGTATCCCCAATCCAGCATGATGCCCTCCCAGGCGGGGTTCGGCTCGATGACGAGGTCGTACGCGCTGGTCTGCCACCCGTCGTCGTGCTGATAGGACTCGCTCACGATCGCGTCGAGCTTCGTCCACGGCGTGCCCGGCCACGGGAGCGGCCCGGGGTCGCCGCCGCCGCTGCCCACGTAGAAGTCCATCACTCCCGCTCCCTGGAAAGTGATCTGAAGCCGGATTCGCTTCCAAAGATTGTCGTCGGGGAAGTTCCGAAGCCCGAACTTCAACGGACCCAGACCGCCGCCGGGATTGACCTCGATAACGCCCGTGCGCCCGTTATAAGTGTCATAGACCCAGCAACTGC
>CAZNSB010000197.1:0-5763 GCA_964575155.1 uncultured Planctomycetaceae bacterium
GGGCCCACCAGGACCTCGGCAGCGTGATGATGGCCATGGGGCGGCACGACGACGCCCTGGCGAAGTTCCGGCGGGCGCTGGCGCTGGATGCCAACAACGCCCGGGCGCACCGCGGCATGGGCCTGATCCACGCCCGGCGAAAGGACTGGCCCACGGCCGTCGAGTGCTTCCACAAGGCCCTGGCCGCCGACCCCCGGGACGCCCTCGCCCACCGCGACCTCGGCGTGGCCATGATGGCCCTCGGCCGGGAAGCCGACGCCGCCCGGCACTACCGGGACTGCCTGGAGGTCCGGTTCGACGGGATGGCCGCCAACAACCTGGCCTGGATCCTGGCGACGAGCCCGGAGGCCACCCTCCGCGACGGCAAAGAGGCCGTCGCCCTCGCCGAGAGGGTCCGCCGGACCGGCCGGGCCCAGGCGGCCTTCGCGCTGGACACGCTGGCCGCCGCCTACGCCGAGGCCGGGCAGTTCGACAAGGCCGTCGCCGCCATGGCCGATGCGCTCCAACTGGCCTACCAGGCCAAACGCGGCGACTGGGTCAAGGACTACCAGGAACGCCTCGACCTCTACCGCGCCAAGAAGCCCTTCCACCGCCCGCCGCCCAAATGACCCGCCGCCGGCGTTCGGCGGCCTGAGCGAATTGCAGGATAAGGGGAGCTTCTCATGAACGGCCGGGGCCGTCGCCTGCAAGCCGTCGCCGCGGCGCTGCTCCTGATCTCCGGTGCGACTCGATCGAGCGGTCAGACGACCGCCCCGGGCGGGCGGGGGCGCCGCTGGCCCACCGTCGCCGCCCTGAACTTCAGGAACCTCAAGTCGGCCGGGGCCGGCGACTGGCTCGGCCCGGTGGCCGCCCACGTCGTCGCCGACATGCTACGCAACGCGCCCGAGGTCCCCCTGAGCCTGGCGGACTTCTACGACGTGCGGGACACCCTCGGCAAGCACGGCCTGGGCAAGGCGGACTTCAGCGCCGCGGCCGCTGCCTGCAAGGCCGGGCGGCTGCTCCGCGTCGAGCGGGTCGTCACGGGGACCTTCGCCGCCGGGGAGGAAGACGTTGCGCTGACGCTCCGCGTCCTGGACGTGGGCTCGGGCCTCCTCGTGCATTCCGACGAGGTCAAGGTGAAGCGCTCCGAGATGCCCCGGCTGGATTACCTGCTGCCCGAGGCGGTCCTCCGTTCCTACGACAAGAAGGTCCTCCTCGTCGAAGGCCGGGCGACGGTGGCCGACGCGCCCCCGTCCGAGCGGATCGTCCTGCCGGCGGCGGCCAGGGCGCGGCTGCGTAGGCTGGTGTTCCCCGATGCGAAGGTGTGGGAGACCTTCTGCCGGGGGCTGACCGCGCCGAGCCCCAAAGAGGAGATCCGCTGGTACCGCCGAACCCTCAAGCTGGACCCCGACTGCGCCCGCGCCCACAACAACCTCGGCAAGGCCCTGTACTTCGACCACAGGGTCAAAGAGGCCAAGCCCCACTTCGCCCACGCCATCCGCCTGGAAAACGACTACGCCGACCCCTACTACAACATGGGCCTGGTCATCTCCGAGGAGGGCCACCCGGAGGCGGCCATACGCCATTACCGCAGGGCCATCGAGCTGAAGCCCGGCTTCCCCGAGGCCTACAACAACCTCGCGATCCTGCTGGACCGCCAGGGTCTCCGCCACAGGGCCGAGGCGCGGTCCGGGCACTTGAAGCCCGAGGCGGCCCGGCGCCGCCGGGCCCAGGCCGAGAAGCTCACCCGCCGCGCCGTCGAGTATTTCCGCCTCGCCATCAAGGGCAAGCCCGACTATGCCTACGCGCACAACAACCTGGCGGCGCTGCTCACCCGGCAGTCCTTCGAGGCCGACGCCGAGGCAGCCCGCCTGGCCGCCGAGGGAAAGACCGACCTCGCTGCCGCCCGGGGCAAGCAGGCGCGGGCCGCCGCCGGGCGGGCCAGGGAGCATTTCAGCGAGGCCGTGCGAATCAAGCCCGACTTCCCTGATGTGCACTTCAACCTCGGGCTCCTTTTCTCCCGGCAGGGAAAGACCGACGAGGCCGTCGCCGCCTGGCGAAAGGCCCTCGATCTGAAGCCGGACCTCGTCGAGGCCCACCAGCGGCTGGGCCAGGCGCTGCTGGCCAAGGGCAACCCGGCCGAGGCCGTCAAGCACTTCACAAAGGCCGCCGAACTGCGGCCGGGCAGCGCCCGGGCGCAGAGCAATGTCGCCTATGCCCTCTTCCTGCAAGGCCGCTACAAGCTGTCGGCGCGGCACTATCGCCAGGCGCTGGCATTGAAGGGTGATTACCTCCCGGCGGTGCGGAACTTGGCCTGGCTGCTGGCGGCCTGCCGGGACGCCGACCTCCGCGACGGCACCGAGGCGATGAAGCTCGCCCGGCAGGCCTGCAAGCTCACGAACGAAACGGACGCCCAGTGCCTGGACGTCCTCGCCGCCGCCTGCGCCGAGGCCGGGCGCTTCGACGAGGCCGTCAGGACCCTCCAGCGGGCCATCGCCCTGCCCACCCAGGCCGAGCAGGTCAAGCAGCTCCGCTCCCGGCTGGCGCTGTACCGCGCCGGGAAGCCGTTCCGGCTGTCTCAAGAGGAATGACCGACGGGTGGCGTGGCGAGACGCTTCAGCGGATCGCCACGTGGCGGCCGGGCACGGCTGCACACGGCGCAGCCGTGGCACCCGGCATCGAATGAGGCGGCGGCAGTGAACGAGCGAGCGGACAACTCGCCATGGTTGAACGGGCTGGCGGCGGGCGTCCTCGTCGCCGCGGTCGTGGGCGTCTACGCCAACAGCTTCGCCGGGCAGTTCGTCCTTGACGACCACCGCAGCATCGTCAGCCGACCGGCGATCCGCCGCCTCTGGCCGCCCGATCCGGCGCTGTGGGTCCGGCGCCCGGTGGTCAACCTCTCCCTGGCCGTCAACTACCGCCTCGGCGCCCTCGACGTCCGCGGGTACCACGCCTTCAATCTGGCGGTCCACCTGGCCGCCGCCCTCCTGCTGCTCGGGGTCGTCCGCCGGACGCTCCTCACCGGCCGGGCCGGCCGGACCCTCGCCACGCACCCCACGCCCCTCGCCCTCGCCGTCGCACTCCTCTGGGCCGTCCACCCCCTCCAAACCTCCTCCGTCACCTACCTCATCCAGCGGGCCGAGGCCCTCGCCGGCATGTTCTGCCTCCTCGCCCTCGACTGCGCGATCCGCAGCTTCAGCTCCCCGCGCCGCCGCTGCTGGCAGGCGGCGGCGGTGGCGGCGTGCGCGGCCGGGATGGGCAGCAAGGAGGTGATGGTCTCCGCCCCGGTGCTGGTGCTGATCTACGACCGGGTGTTCGTCGCCCGCTCGTGGAGGCGGCTGTTCCGCCGGCGCTGGGGCCTGCATGCCTCCCTGGCGGCCACGTGGGCGATCCCGGCCTGGCTGCTGTGGTCCCTGCCGGCCGGGCCTGCGCCCTCCGCCGGCTTCGCCCTCGAGGCCATCGGGCCGAAGGACTACGCCCTGACCCAGTTCGGGGTGATCGTGCACTATCTGCGGCTGGCGTTCTGGCCGGCGCGGCCGTGCCTGGACTACGGCTGGCCCGTGGCGCGGGGGGCGTGGGCGGTCCTGCCGGCCGCGGCGGCGGTGGGGGCGCTGCTGCTGGCGACGGGGTGGGCGCTTTGGCGCAGGCCCCCGTGGGGCTTCCTGGGGGCGGCGTTCTTCCTCCTCCTCGCCCCCACCTCCAGCTTCATGCCCATCGCCGACCCCGCCGTCGAGCATCGAATGTATCTGCCCCTGGCGGCCGTGGTCGCCGCGGCGGTGACGTCGGCCTGGCTGGGCGGAAGGGCGGTGCTCGGGCGGGCGGGCGTGCCCGCCGGCGCGCGGCTGCGGCTCGGGCTTCTCGCCCTGGGCGCCGCGGCCGCCGCCCTGGGCGTCCTGACCGTTCGAGCCAACGCCGAGTATCACAGCGAGCTGCTGTTGTGGGAGGGCGTCTGCCGGCAGCGCCCCGACAACCCCCGCGCCCGTTTCAACCTCGCCCTGGCCCTTCAGAAGGCCGGGATGCGGGATCAGGCCATCCGCCGGTACCGCGCGACGATCCGGCTGAAGGACGACTGGGCCCGGGCCTATACGAACCTGGCGGGCCTTCTGATCCGCCGCGGCCGCGGCGAGGACAAGCCGGAGGTCAAGGACCTGCTGGCCAGGGCCCTGGCGCTGGACCCCGCTTCCGCCCAGGCCCACAACAACCTGGGCATCGTGCTGGCCGCCGACGGCAGCACCGCCCGGGCCGCCGGACACTTCGCCGAGTCCGTCAGGCTCGACCCGCAATCGGCCGATGCCCACCGCAACCTCGGCCTGGCCCTGGCCGAGACCGCCCGGCCCGCCGACGCCGCCGACGCCCTGCGAAGGGCCCTGGCCCTCCGCCCGGCGGACCGGAAGGCGACGGCCAAGCTGGCCTGGCTGCTGGCGACCTGCCCCCAGCCTTCCGTCCGCGACGGGCCCGAGGCCGTCCGCCTCGCCGAGAGGCTCTGCCGCGCCTCCGGGTACAAGTCCCCGGCCGACCTCGACGCCCTGGCGGCCGCGTACGCCGAGACCGGCCAGTTCACCCGGGCCGCCGCCGTCGCCCGAAGCGCCCTCCAGCTCGCCCGCGACCCGCAGCAGGAACGCGACCTCCAGGCCAGGCTGGAACTCTATGAGGCCCGCCGTCCCTTCCGCCAGCGGCCCCGGTGACGCCGCCCGCCGGCGCCGCCGCCATGAGGGCCAAGGCCCGGGCCATCCTCGAGCACATCGTCGAGGAATACCCCGACACCCCCGCCGCCGGGCAGGCCCGCGCCCGCCGTGGCACGCGCGGAATCGACGGTGAAGGACTACGGGGGGGCCCGTCCCGATCGCATGGTCTGGACGGCGACGGCCCGGGGACCGAGGTCCAGGGCGATCCAGCCCTCGGCGAAGGTCGCGTATCGCCGCCGCCCGGAGAGGGCCCTGAGGAACTCCTGCGAGTCCGCCCGGGCGCTGCTGGACTGGACCAGCACCCCGGCCCCGACCGCCTCCAGCAGGCCCGGAAGCGCCGGCGTGAAGGCGCCGTGGTGGGGCAGGATGAGGACGTCGGCGCGGACCTCGCCGGCGGGCAGGGCGGCGAGGGTCTCCTGAACCGCCTCGCCGGCGTCGCCGGGCATCAGCACGCTCCGCACGCCGACGAGAAGCCGGAGCACCAGCGAGCGGTCGTTGACGCTGAGGCCGGCGGCCTCGGGCGCCGCCGGCGGCCAGAGGACGTCCAGGTGGGCGCGGTCTCCCAGCGCGACGGTCTGGCCTCGGCGGAGGCGGACGACGCGGACGCGGCGGCGGGCGAACTGGCGCATGAGGGCGGCGACGGGCGGCGGGGCGTCCGGGCCGGAGCCGAAGAACTCGTTGAGGTAGACCCGCCGGGGCGGGCGGTGGGCCAGCAGGTCGGCCACGGCGTTGTAGTGGTCGAGGTTGGCGTGGGAGATGAAGACGGCCTGGGGGGCGGGCAGGCGGCGGGCCCTGAGGAAGGGGCGGAGGACCTGATGGTAGGTGTTGCCGCAACTGAGCGAGCCGGCGTCGAAGAGGACGGTCTTCCCGTCGGGCGCGTGCAGCAGCGTCACGGCCCCGTGCGAGACGTCCAGGACGTGCAGGCGCCCGTTCGCGGGCGCCGGCGCCGGCCGCTGCGTGATGAAAACGCCCGCCAGCAGGGCGACCGCGGCGGCGGCGGCCGGGAGCAGGCGCCTCCGCCCGCCGGCTGCCCAGAACGCCAGCGTGACGTAGCACAACACCACGAGCCAGACCGGCACGCAGAACAGGTCGACGCTGA
>CAZNSB010000197.1:5773-9097 GCA_964575155.1 uncultured Planctomycetaceae bacterium
GACGGCCTTGGCCAGGACGCCGGCGGCGCCGGCGGCGACCCCGCCGACGGCCGCGGCCAGGTTCGGCAGGGGCCAGGCCAGGGCCATGGACACGTACGCCGGCAGCAGGACCGCGAGCATGAGCGGCAGCAGCAGGACCGACAGGAGCGGGGCGTACGGCGTGAACAGCCCGAAGTGGGCCGCCACCAGCGGCGCCGCCGCCGCGTACGCCGCCAGCGACAGCGACGCCAACCCGATCAGCCAGTCCCCCGCCCGGTAGTACACCCACCGGCGGAGGCGGTCCTGCGAGCGAAAGACCATCAGCCCCCGCCGCCGCAGCCAGCGACCGAACAGCAGGCGGCGGATCCGCCCGTGAAGCAAGCAGATGCCGCAGACGATGCCGAAGCTGAGCTGAAACCCCGCCGTGAACAGCCCCAGCGGATCCGCCGCCAGCAGCACGATGGCGGCGGCGGCCAGGGCGTTGGAGGGGGTGACCGACCGCCCGGAGATCACCGCAATGCACACCGCCGCCGCCATGATCCCCGCCCGCAGCAGCGGGGCCCTGGGCTCGGCCAGGAGCAGGTAGCTGACAAGGACGACGAGGACGACGCCGGCGGCGCGGCGGGGGCGGAGCATCACAAGCCGGCAGAGGGTGTAGATGAAGCCGAGGAACACCCCCAGGTGCAGCCCCGAGATGCTCAGGAAGTGGGCCACCCCCGCCTCGACCATGGCCCGGTTGAGCTTCCGCAGCGCCGGGTCGCGCTCGCCCAGGACGAGGGCCTCCAGCAGGGTGGCCTCGTCGCCGGCCCCGAGCCCGCCCAGGTGACGCCGCGCCACCCCCCGCAGCCGATACCACAGCCGAACCGCCCCCCGCCCGCCGCCGCCCAGCCGACGCGCGCCCTCGGCGGCCGGCACGGAAAAGGCCGCCAGGATGCCGCGGTTGCGGTCGGCGGCCCGCCAGTCGTACTGGCCTGGGTTGCGGGGCGGGCGGATTCGCCGGAGGGTGCCGACCAGCTCGACGCGGTCGCCGGCGGCGAGGTCGTGGGCGGGCTCGCCGACCGTGACGCGGACGCGCCCGGCGGCGGGCAGCCACGTGCCCTCCCGCCCGCGGATGCCGCCGGCGTCGAGCAGGAAGGTGGTCCGCGGCGGCTTCCAGAAGGCCGTCTCGTGCCGCCGGATGCGGGGCGCCGAGACGACCGTCCCGCGGATCGTCGCCAGCACGCCCCTCGCGCCGCAGAAGCGGAAGATGTGGTCGGCCGGGACCCGCCGGTAGGCCAGCCCCGCCGACAGCGCCCCGCCGCAGAAGATCGCCCCCCCGACGCCCCCGGCCGTCAGCGCCGCCAGGCGGACCCGGCGCAGGGTCGCGCAGGCCGCGGCGAGGGTGGCGATTCCGGCGGCCGCCCACACGCCCGTCGGCACGGGGCCGTACCGCCCGGCGACGATCCCCGCCGCCAGCACCGCCGCCGCCGCCACCAGCGGCGCCCGCCGGACGATGGGGTGGGAGACCTCCCCGGCCGCGCGGCGGGCGCCGGCGGGCACGGGCTGCCCTGAATTGGCGATTGAACGGTCCTGCATGGCCCCGCCGCTTCACGAACGCGGCCGTTCGGAGAACGCACGGCGCGGCGACAGTGTAGCCTCCGGAGGCGTTGAGGCATAGGGCATGCCGCAAAAAGCGGCGGGCGGGCCGGCGCAGCGGCGGCGCCGTCGGATGTACGCATGGATATGCGATTGTACAACAGCCGGCCGCCGCCGGCCCTCAGGGCACCACGATGCCCTTGAGGTAGCCTGGGGGGCGGTCCTGGAGGTTCCGGAAGGCGGTCATGACGTCTTCGAGGGCGAAGCGGTGGCTGATGAGGCGGTCGGTCTTGTAGACGCCGTTGTTGATGAGGATCTGGGTCCGCCGGCACCCGTCGGCGACGTCGGCGGCGATGCCCGGGTGGGCGTGGAAGACGTCGACGGCCTTGCCGAGCAGCTTGACGATGTCGATCTCGATGGGCCCCTTGAAGCTGCTGCACACGACGAGCCTGGGCCGGCGGGGGCGGAGGATGTCGATGGCGGCCTGCATGCCGGCGGGGGCGCCGGTGGCCTCGACGACGACGTCGGCGCCGCGCCCGGCGGTGATGTCCTTGAGGGCCTCGGCCGGGTCGGTCTGGTTGGGATTGACGGTGTGGGTGGCGCCGTAGGAGCGGGCCAGCTCCAGCTTGGCGTCGTCGATGTCCACGGCGACGGTGGCCAGCAGGGCCGGATGGACCAGCGCCTGGAGCGACCACAGCCCCATCGGCCCGCACCCGACGATCGCCAGGCAGTCGCCGACCTGGGGATGGGCGGCGCGGACGACGTTCTGGATGCAGTACAGCGGCTCGCCGGGGACGTGCTCCTGGTCGAGGTCGGCGCGGAGGAGCATGGTGTGGATCTCGGGCATGAGGTAGTAGTCGGCGAAGGCCTTTCCGCCGAGCCCGGTGACGCGGTCGCCGACCTTCACGCGCCCGGTGGTCTCGGGGCCGACCTCGACGACCTCGCCGTAGGCCTCGTGCCCGAGGGCCATCGGCGGCGTGCCCAGGCGGCCGGCCCAGTGGTTCAGCTCCCAGGTGCACAGCCCGCACCCGGTCATCCGGACCATGATCTGCCCGCCTCCGACGGCGATTTCGGTGTCGCGGATCTCAAACTTTCCCGGCTCGACGAGCACGGCCTGTCGCGTCTTCATGATGGCACGTCCTTTCGTGGGTGTCGACGTTCGGGGCATCTTCGGCGCCGGGGGCGGGTGGGGCAAGCCCTCGGCAAAAAAAAGGTTCCTCACCGAATCGCGGGTGACGTTCGGGCGAATGCCGAATGCGGGCGTGTTCGTTTAGCGGCGGCCCGCAGGGCCGCCTTTCGCGGCCGTACCGGCCCCGGCTAAACGGGAGCGGCGAACGCTGGAAATACGGGACTCAATAGTGGCACTACTTCTTCGCGATCCGGAGCCTGTTCCTGTCCTTGGTGACGAGGACGTTCTTGAGGGTGACCAGGCCCCACTTGTCGGCGGTGACCTTGTCGGACTGGACCTGCTTGTTCGCCTTCAGGTCGGTGTTGGTCCAGCGGAAAACGGCGCCCGCCTTGGGTTGGAACGCGCGTCGGTGGCGGGGGGTGACGTCCACGGTGCAGCTTTGGCGGAAGGCGTCGGAGGCCAGGAAGACGGTCATCTCCCAGCGGTCGGGCCGGTCCGTGATCGTGGCGGGGTCCCACAGCAGGAAGCCGTTGATCTGCCCCCACGGGTCGCCGTCGGCGGGGTCGCCGTTGCCTGGACGGGCGTCCAGGGAGCAGTTGGAGAAGGCCGGGGTGCCCTTGTCGAAGGGGAATCTGTAGAGC
>CAZNSB010000198.1:0-9035 GCA_964575155.1 uncultured Planctomycetaceae bacterium
AGCCAGTCCTTGGTCACGGGAAGATGGAACAACACATCCCGCTCCGGCGCCGCTGGCGCGAAGGCTTGCTCAAGCGTCTCGGCCGCCTTGGCCTTCTGCTGGTAGATGAACTTGCGGCTGACGGCGTGGCGATCGGCCAAACGGGCGACCGGTTCACTGCCGGCCAGGGCGCGAATCGCCAGGCCGGCCCTCTTGGCCGCTCCAAGACGGGCAGCAGCAGACGTGCCACGGGAAAAGCCTTGAGCGTTCGCAGCCGATGTGTCGATGATGGGAGTAACCATAACGCCGACTCCTTCCGATGTACGGCAAGAGTTTGGTTACTTCCTTCATCGGCAGGTGTCGGTGTTCTTGTCCCGTCATCTTCCCCCGACTGTTACCTTGGATTGAACCAGGCCGACATTTCGCAGTTGATGTCTGCAAGCGAGGAAAGCGAGACGAGGCACGCGTTCAAGGAGACGCCAGATGGACAAGCACGTGATCGTTGCGGGATTATTGTGCGCGTTGGCGGCGGCCGGGGCGGCTTCGGCGGCCGACTACACGTGGACGGGCGCGAGCAGCCAGGACTTTGAGGTCGCGGCGAACTGGGGCGGGACGGCCCCGGCCGACAACCTGGTCAGTGACCGGGGCATCTTCAGCGGGGCGGTGCCGGCCAACACCCCCACGCCGACGGTCAGCCGACAGATCTACGGGCTGGACTTCCAGTCGGCCGGGTGGAGCCTCGGCGGGGCCTACACGCTGACGGTGGGCGCCGGCGGGATCGGCAGCGCCGGGTCGGGCATCAACAGCGTCTCGGCGGGTCTTTCCGTGGGCGCGTCGGGCAGTTGGAACGTGGGCAGCGGCAACACGCTGCACGTCAGCGGCGTCCTGGGCGGGGCCGGCGGGAACACCCTGACCAAGGCCGGCACCGGCACGCTGAAGCTGAGCAACGAGAACAACACCATCGCCGGGCCGATCATGATCAGCAGCGGCATCGTCCGCGCCGAGGCGGCCGGCAGCCTGGGCACCTCCGCCGTCAACCTCGCCGGCGGGACGCTGCAACTGTCCGCCGGGCTGAGCTTCCCCACCGACGACCTGGCCCTGCACCTGGACGCCTCGACCATCGGCGGCAGCGACGGCGACCCGGTGGGCACCTGGTCCGACCAGTCGGACCTAGGCAACGACTTCACCCAAGGCACGGCCGCCAACCAGCCGAAATACTATTCCAGCGGCATCGGCGGCCAGCCCACCGTCCGCTTCGACGGCAACGACTACATCGCAATGGCGGGCTCCGTTTCCAACCCCTACACCATCCTGACCGTTTCGAAGCTGGAGGGCACCGACAACGAGCGCCTGATCAGCTCCGTGGACGTCAACTACCTGCTGGGGTACTGGGGCAACAAGGAGGATTGCCTGCACGCGGGCAATTGGCTCGCCGGCGGCGTGGCGGCCACCACCGACGACCACATGTACATGGCGACGTGCACGGGCGCCCTGACGAGCTTCTGGGACGCCGGCAGCCTGATCGCCAGCGGCGGCGCCGGCCTCGCCGCCCCGGGGCGGCTCCAGTTGGGCGCGTGGGGCGCCGGCGGAGAGGCCTCCAAGGGCGACGTCTCCGAGGTGCTGCTGTACAGCGTCGTCCTGAGCGACGCCGACCTGGACGCGGCCGGGGCGTACCTGGCCGACAAGTACGGGATGGCGTACACCCCGATCGGCGGCGGCGGCGGCCCGGCCGGCGGAGGGGCCGGCGACTTCAACAACGACGTCAGCGTCACCGTCAGCTCCACCATCGACGTGGTCAAGGGCACCGCCCAACTGGGCGCCCTGACCATGAGCGACGGCGTGATCCTGTCGGTGACTTCCACCGACGGCGGCGGCACCGCCAAGTTCGTCACCACCGCCTTCGCCGGCGGGGCCTCGGCCGCCACCTTCAACACCACCAGCGGCAACCTGTACACCGGCAAGATCACCGACGCCGCCGACACCATCAGCCTGACCAAGAGCGGCGCCGGGCAGCTCATCCTCGACAACACCGGCACCGGCGGGGCGGCCAACGACCTGGACGGGACGACCTTCCACGTCCAGGCGGGCAGCCTGGTGGACGTGCTCGGCAGCGGCGTGGACCCGCTGGCCACGGCCGCGGGGATCGCACTCGACGCCGACGGGGCGACCCTGACGCTGTCCAGCAAGGGCGGCGACCAGACCTTCGCCAAGAGCGTGGCCATCAACGCCAACGCGACGATCGGCGCGGCCGCGGCCGGCGGGGGCGGCAGCGGCGGGACGATCTCCGCCACGGCCGCCTTGACCGTCCCGACGGGCAAGACGCTGACCCTCAGCTCGAGCGGCGACTACAACCTGAAGATCGACGGCGGCATCGGCGGCGACGGGGCCGTGGCCAAGGCCGGCGGCGGCACCGTGACCCTGCCGACCGCCAACACGTTCGGCGGCGAGCTGACCATCGACGCCGGCACGCTGGTCGCCGGCCACGACAGCGGCCTCAGCAGCGGCACCGTCACCGTCAACGCCGCGACGCTCTCCGGCGACGCGGCCGTACGGACCATCGCCAACAAGGTCGTCCTGGGTCACGCCGACGCGGGGCTGGCGGCCCCGGCCGGCGGGTTCCTGGAGCTTTCCGGGGTGATCTCCGGGGCCAACGGCCTGACCAAGACCGGCGAGGGCACGGTGATCCTCTCCGGCGCGAACACCTACACCGGGCAGACGCTGATTGCCGGCGGGGGCCTGCGGGCCGCCTACGGCACCGGCTGGCCGACCGGCGGGCGCCTGAAGATGGCCGGCGGCATCCTGGAGGCCGCCTCCAACATCTCCGGCACCTGCGGCACCGGCGCAGGCGAGATCGACCTGTCCGGGGTCGGCGGCGGCGGCTTCGCCGCCTACGGCGGCGACCGCACCGTGGACCTGGGCGCCACGCCGCTGGTCTGGGGCAGTGGCGGCTTTGTGGCCACCAACCAGCCGCTGCTGTTCGGCTCGGCCAACGCCAACGGCGCGATCGAGCTTCTCAGCCCCATCGACCTCGGCAGCGGCACCCGCGACGTCACCGTGACGGACAACCCCGGCTCGGCGGCCGACTACGCCGTCCTGAGCGGGACGCTCAGCGGCTCGGCCCAGCTCCGCAAGAACGGCGTCGGCACGCTGGTGGTCTCCGGCAACAACAGCTACACCGGCGGGACGACCATCAACAACAACGCCGAGTGGCTGCTGGTCGGGCACGACAACGCCCTGGGTACCGGGGCCGTGGTCATCGGCAGCGAGGGCAAGCTGGGGACCCACGGCGGGCCGAGGACCATCCCCAACGCCGTCAGCCTCGCCGGCCACGTCTACCTGGGCGACGGGCTGACCATCGGCGGCAGCTTCACCCCCGGAGGCAGCATCGTCCGCGTCCCGGCCGGCGAGTCGGCGACCGTCTCCGGCACCATCGTCGGGGCCACCGGCCTGCGAAAGGATGAGGCCGGCACGCTGACGATCTCCAACACCTCCAACACCCACGGCGGCGTCACCGAGGCCATCGGCGGCACGCTGGTGGTCCCGGCCGACGGGGTCCTGGGTGTCTCCACCTTGCGCCTGTCCGGGGGGACGGTGGACACCGGCGGCGGTACGCTGACCACCGACAACACCGTGCAGGTCTACTCGGGCAGCACCACCCTGACCGGCGGGGACTTCGTCTTCAACGGCCCCAGCGAGGTGCACAACCAGGCCGGGCTGGTCGTCCCGGCCCCGGTCACGGCCACCTTCAACGGCAACATCACCGGCATCGCCGACTACAGGAGCGCCTTGGCCATGGCGGGCGGCGGGACCCTGGCGCTGTACGGCAACAACACGAACTACGGCGTGAACGCCGCCGCCAGCACCGGGACGCTGATCCTGGGCACCGACACCGCCTGCGGCACGAACGAACTCAAGATCGGCCAAATGGACGTCGTGGGCGTCGGCGGGGCGCGGAACTTCGCCTTGGCCAGCAGCCTCACCCTCCAGAGCGGCCCAGTCACCTTCACCGGCGCCAACGACATGACCTTCACCGTCGGCGGCGCGGCCGGGACCATCTACGGAGCCACCATCGCCCCCATCACCGTGGACGCCGGCATCACGGTCACCCTCAACGGCCGGGTGCACGCCGACTGGCAGCGCCTGACCAAGAACGGCGCCGGCACCCTGACCCTCGGCGGCTCCAGCAACAACCACTTCCAGGACGGCCTCTACGTCAACGACGGCACGGTCGTACTGAACAAGACCGGCGGCGCGCTAACCCTGGTCTGCTCGGCGTTCGTCGGCGACGGCGTGGGCTCGGCCGGGTCGGCCCTGTTGCAGTTCAATGCATCCGACCATATCCAGGACGACAGGGCCCTGATGGTCAAGACGGACGGGCAAGTGGACCTCCAGGGCTTCGAGGAGACGCTCTATGGGGCGCCGGGTATTGTGCCCGGGCGCTACGCCGCCCTGGTCATGACCGGCGGCAGCGTCGTCGGCACGGGCACGCTGCATTTCTCCGGTGACAGCAATCGCGGCTATACCCGCATCTACGGCTCGGCCGCCGGAAGCGCCATCAGCGCCAACCTCGATCTGGGCAGCAGCACCCGGACGGTCGAGGTGCTGGACGGTGCGGCGGGCGACGACCTGACCGTCTCGGGCCGGATCGCGGGCTCGGCCGGCATGGCCAAGGGCGGCGCCGGGCGGATGCTCGTCAGCGGCGACAATAGCGGCCTCTCCGGCGCGCTGTCCGTCACCGGCGAGCTGAAGGCCACCAGCGTCACCGGCCTGGGCGCCAACGGCGCCGACGCCGTCAGCCTCAACGACGGGCTGGTCAACTGGGTCCCCTCGGCCGGGGCCGCCTTCTCCAAGGGCGCCCTGAGCTTCGACCGCTCCGGCGAGCTGAGGCTGGACGGCACGGCCGGGGCCAGCAGCATGACCTTCGCCTCCATCGCACGCGGCGCCAACCAGGCCACGATGGTCTTCAACGCCGCCAGCGGCTCGGTCGGCGTCAACGAGAAGTTCATCATCACCGGCACCGCCGGGCTGGGCATCTCCGGCGGCATCGCGCACCCGGCCTACGTGGTCACTTCCAGCCCCGGCGACTTCGTCGACTACGACGCCGTCACCGGCGTCAAGGCCTTCGGCGGCTACACCGTCGGGCTGGCCTCGGCCACCGTCACCAGCATCGTCCACGCCAACGCCAACGAGTCCCTCGCCGCCGACAAGCAGGTCTACGCCATGAAGACCTCCGGCGACTCGACCATCTCCGGGCCCGGCACGCTGACCCTCATGGACAACAACAACCACGGCGGGCTCGTCATCAACGGCGACGACACCATCTCCGCCGGCCTGAAGTTCGGCTCCAACCAGGGCTACCTCTTCGTCGCCGAGGGCAAGGAAGGCACCCTCAGCGGCGACGTGACCGTCTTCGGCGGCGGGCTGATCAAGTTCGGCCCCGGCACCGCGACGCTTTCCGGCAACAACACCTGGGGCGGGCGGATGTACGTCAACGGCGGCACCCTCAAGGCCGGCACCGCCACCGCCTTGGCCGCCAACCAGTACTGGACCGTCAACGGGCTGGGCACGGTGGACGTCAACGGCTTCGACGTCGTCACCTGCGGCCTGAACGGCGGCACCGGCACCATCACCAACTCCGCCGTCGGCACCGGAACGCTGACGATCAACAGCATCAATGACCTGAACTTCCACGGCGGGCTCGCCGGGGACATCGCCCTGGTCAAGGCCGGCGACCGCAACCAGGGCATCGGCGGCCTCTGCACCCACACCGGCGGGACCTTCATCGACGCCGGCCGGCTGTACGTCGTCGGAGACGGCGCGCTCGGGGCCGGCACCGTCACCGTCCGAAACGGCGGCACCCTCGCCGTCAACGTCACCCAGACCGCCAACCACGCCGCCCCCACCGTCGTCGTCCAGGGCGGCGGCACCTTCATGGCCGACTCCGACGGGAACTCCATCCAGAACAACTGGAAGGTCTTCATGGAGGAAGGCTCCCACTGGAACTGGCGCAACGCCAGCGGCTACGACCTGGACGTCACCGTCAACGGCAGCTTCGACGTCACCGGCAACAGCAGCTTCGTCGGAACCTTCTCCGGAGGGGCCGGAAAGACCATCACCTTCCTGAACGGCACCAACCTGGTGCTGAAGTCCGACGCCAGCGGCTTCGACGGCAGCATGGTCGCCAACGACGGCGCCGTCGTGGGCGTCCAGCACACCTACGCCCTCGGCGACAACGACGCCGGCACCGTCCGATTCCAGCCCGGAAGCCAGTTGGCCATCAACAACTTCAACGGCACCGTCGTCCGGAACATCATCATGGACGGGGCCTACTTCAGGACCGAGAACTGCCACGCCACCTACGCCGGCGACATCGACCTCCAGGGCAACATGACCTTCAACATGTTCTACGGCGAGAACACGGCCAACATGACCGGCACCATCAGCGGCCCCGGCGCGATCGTCGTCAGGTCCGCGGCCGGGAAGAACAAGGTCACCCTCAGCAACACCGCCAACAGCTACACCGGCGGCACGCAGGTGGGCTCCGGCGGCTGGCTGGAGGTGACGGAAGACGGGCAGCTCAGCAGCGGCACCGTCACCATCACCGACGGCGGCAAGCTGGTCACCAACAGCGCCGGCGCCGTGCTGAGCGCCGTCGGGCGGGTCGAGGCCACCTACGGCCTGCTCGACCTGAACTCCACCGAGTCCACGGCCAAGCTGGTCTTCAACGCCGGCGGCGCCCTGGGCTACGGCGGCGGGGCCACGCCCCTCAACTACGGCGCCGGCGGGAACATCGAGCTGCACAACGGCGCCGTCCTCGACAAGGTCATCGACGGCAGCCCCGGAAAGCCCCTCCCGGCCCGCGCAGACATCGTCGGCGGCGGGCAGACCTACAAGGGCTTCCGCAACGGCCAGCACATCACCGGCACCGAGACCGTCGGGCCCGACGCCACCGACCTGTACCTCGGCGTGGCCACCGTGGACGGAAGCTTCTCCATCACCGGCACCGTCCAGGAGCGCAACGCCGACCAGGGCTTCAACATGCTGGCCCACGGCGGCAAGACCATCACCCTCGACGGCGCCAAGCTGATCGCGGGCTCGGCCGGGATCGACCTGCTGGGCGACGGCACCTTTGACTTCCGCGGCTCGGCCAACCTCGCCGGCGTCACCGGCCCGGTCGACGCCGACGGGCCCGTGATCTACTTCCACGACATCGGCGGGCTGGCGGCCGGCAAGACCCTCAACGTCAACGCCAACTACCTCCACGTCGGAGACGGCGCCGCACTCGACGACGCCTCCCGCGTCAACGTCAACGACGGCGGCATCTTCTTCATCGACCGGGCGCTGTCCTCCGGCAGCGTGCACGTCGCCACCGGCGGAGGCGTCTGCGTCGCAAACGCCAGCGCCCTGCCCGCCGGAAAGTTCGATTGGAGCCAGCCCAACGCACAGATCCAGTTGAGCGCCAACGAGGTCGCCAACCTGCCGGCCAACGGCAACGTGGACTTCGTCCTGAGGCACTGGAACTACCACAGTTGGTCGGGCGGGCTGGTCCTGAGCAACAGCACCCGGCTGACGAACCCGGCCAACGCCGGCGACTGCAGGCTGTACGCCGGCGAGCTGAGCACCGTCGGCACCCAGGGACGCGTCGCCGCCGTCGGCGGCAGCATCCTGTACGTCTATCCGAAGGTCAACTTCGCCGGCAAGACCCTCCTGGTCGGCGACACCGGAACCTTCCGCGCCATGGAGGGGGAGGGCTACACGTACGGCAGGAGCTACACCGACGTCTCCCAGAACGGCGAGGTCTACCTGCTCGGGCCCACCAACGAGATCGGCACCATCGACGTCCAGGCCGGCAGGCTCCGGGCCGACAGCGTCGCCCACCTGGGCAACCCCACGAGCATCAACCTCAATTCCGGCACCGAGCTGTACATGAACAACAACGCCGTCACGCTGACCGCCAACATCACCGGCAGCGGCACGTATAACCTCAACGACGGCGCCGGCACGCTGACCCTCACGCCCGGCGCCTCCGACGACGCCTCCCTCAGCCCCGGCGACAGCGTCGGCGCCCTGACCATCGACGGCGGGCTGAGCTTCGGCGACCCGGTCATTCTCGGCTCGGCCGACCTGACCAACGCCAACTCCAGTGACGGACACTACGACGGCAGCACGTGGTTCATCTCCGGGGCCATCGACGCGGTCGCCAACACCGCCTGGTGCAGCTACGGCCAGTCCGAGCCCCTGGCGGCGGCCTTCCAGACCGTCACCGACCTCGACGCCACCGGCAACCTGGTGGTGATGCTGAAGTACGACGGCGGCGGCCAGGCCAACCACAACATGAACCAGTTCGGGCTGGCCGTGACCACCACCGTCCGCAGCGCCTACTGCACCGTCCAGACCAATGAGTCGGACCGCACCCAGGCCGGCGACGTCGGCCCCGACAGCATCTGGACGGCGCTGGTGCCGTCGTCTGTTACGTCCTCCGGTGCCATCACCACCTTCACCTGGAACCAGACCACCGGCGTGGTCACCGCCCAGGGCAGCGAGTACGACAGGGACACCTACACGGTCACCCTGCCGGCGACGATCGACGACATCACCGGCATCCGGGTCAACCAGGCGACGGGCTGGAGCGACTACTTCAACCTCGGCAAGGTCACCCTGATCGGCGGTACGGGCGGCGGGCTGAAGTACGCCGAGATGCGGATCGACATGGCTGCCGCCGGCGGGGCGGCCGGGGTCGCCAACGACCTCATCGCGGTCACCGGCAACGCCAACCTCGCCAACAGCGAGCTGGTCCTGAACCTGCCGGTGCCTTCCAAGACCTTCAACCCCGCCAACGTGGACAACACCTTCCTCACCGCCGGCAGCATCAGCGGGGCCGTCGCGGCGATCAGCCTCAGCGACGACATGGACTCGCTGCTGAAGGACCACTACGACGCGGGCGAGATGTCCGTGGACACCTCCAGCGGGACCTCGGCGGAGGTGGTGATGACCTCGGCGGCCTGGACCGCCCACAAGGGCGACGCCGACCTCAACGACGAAGTCGACGTCCTCGA
>CAZNSB010000199.1:0-467 GCA_964575155.1 uncultured Planctomycetaceae bacterium
TCGTCGTCTTCCACAAGGATGACCTCCGGCTCTGCCTCCTGTCCGCCGCCGACCTGGAGGATCGCCCCATGAATGGCCGCGCCCTGGGCGACGACCTCATCGGCGCTCAGCCTCCCGCTGGGCTCCTTCCCCGTCAGGCGCCGGAGCATCTCGCCGACCTGGGGCATGCGGGTGGACCCGCCCACCAGCAGCACCTCATCGATGTCGTCCCAGGTGAGCTTGGTGTGGCGAATGACGCGGTCGACGCGGCTTTCGGTTCGATACAGCAGTTCGGCGGTCATTTCCTCGAATTCCACCCGCGTCAGTTCAACGGGCAGGCGCCTGCCGGCATGGTTGACGACCAGCCTGGCGATCTCTCGTCTGGAAAGGTCCTTCTTGGCCTCTTCGGCCGCAAGCATGAGGTCCTGATGGCTCTGCGGGTCCTCTCGCGGATCCGAGCCGTGCTCCCGGAGGAAGAACTCCGCGGC
>CAZNSB010000199.1:477-9010 GCA_964575155.1 uncultured Planctomycetaceae bacterium
GTTGACGATCCGCTCGTCCCAGTCCTTTCCGCCGAGGCGGACATCGCCGTTGGTGGCCAGCACGCGGATGTCATCGCCGTGGATTCGAATGATGGTGACGTCGAAGGTGCCCCCGCCGAGGTCGTACACCATGGCCGTGGTCGTGGCGGTGGTCGAGACGGCCATGGCGGCGGTGTCGGTGGGAGAGCCTCCTCGCTCGATGAAGCCTCGGAAGGCGTACGCCAGGGCGGCGCTGGTGGGTTCGTTGATGATGTCGACGACGTTGAGCCCGGCCAGGACGCCGGCCTCGATGGTCGCCTGCCGGCGGACCTCGTCGAAATAGGCCGGCACCGTAATGACCGCCCCGGCGATCGAGCCGGTGCGCTTCTCGGCGTCCTGCTTGAGCTTCTTGAGAATCATCGCCGCGATCGTCGGAGGGGACAACTGCCTGCCGGCGACGCGCCGGCTGTAGTGCTTCTCGCCCATGTCGCGTTTGACACACTCGGCCACGCGGTCGGGGCATACCAGGCAGGCCCGGCGGGCCTCCCGCCCGACGACCACCGACCCGTCCTCCTCGAAGAGCACCACCGAAGGCGTCGTGAGGTCGCCCTCGTCGTTGGGCACGGTGATCGGCGTGCCGTGGCGGTCCAGATACGCCATCGCCGAGAACGTCGTCCCCAGATCGATGCCGATGACCCGGCCTCCGTCTCCAGTACTCGCCATAAACGCACCGCCCCGGGCATTCACCTCATCTACATACGCATCCCGCCCAACTGTAGCGGCTGCCCACCGCAGAGAATGCCCGACTGGTCAGTATATCAGCAACGCGGCATTGCCGCAACGGGCAAAAGGTCTGGGATGAGCGGACTGCCACTTGCCCGGCCGCAGGCTACCTGCCCGGGTCTCTGCGCCCCCGGCCGAGCGCGGACCGAAGCCTCGCCAAGTCGTTCATCAGGTCGGGAAGCAGGGGGTGATTCGGCGCGACCTGCCTGAGGAGAGCGACCATCTCTTCGGCCTCGGTCAGCTTCCCGGCGCGGACGCGTCGGCGGGCCTCGGCCTGGACTTCCCCGGCGACGGCATCGCGGAGCGTGGCGAGGTTTTCGTCTTTCGGGTCGAGCCGCTCGGCCCGGCGGAGCGTCTCGACGGCCCGGGCGAACCGGCGGGCCTTCAGGTGCGCCCAGGCGTCCGCTTTGTGCCGATCCAGCGACGCCCCCACCCGGCCTGTAATGACCAGGAACAGCACCAGCGCCAGGATGCCGACGCTGGCGGCGCCCGCGATCACCCAGCTCCAAAGCCTCTGGGTGGCCCTGGCGGCCGTCTCGGCCTCGGCGTCCACCTGATGCATGATGCCCCGCGCCCCCTCGTCATCGAGCCCGAGGCTTTGCGCCACCGCCAGCAGGAAGATCTCCTCGTGCCGAGTCAGCCGCCATTTCAGGAGGTGGGCTCGCACCTTCTCGGCGAACTCCTCGGCGGGGTCGGCCCTTCTCTGGGGTTCGGCCTCAACGAGGACCGCCTCGACTTCGGGCAAGGCCGACACCGGCGGCTCCAAGCCGAGTCTCTCCGCCAGCTCGATGTCGTAGCTGCGCTTGCGCCAGGGGCTGACCAGACAGACGCGCGCCCGGGCGACCTCGTTCATCATGCGCTGGACGGCCTGGCGCTTCCGCGGGTCCGGGTGCAGGGCGTACTCATCGAGCTTTTCCATCCGCCTGCGGGCGGCGGACTCGATGGCATCCAGGTCGTCGCAGAGGCACTCGACGCCCAGCAGCGCGTAATGATCCGGGGGTCGATCCCCCGCCGGAACGCCAAGCCACCGCGTGTACAGGTCCTCGGACATAAGCGGCCGCCTGCCTGGTCATTTCCGGCGGACGTCCCGCACGCAGCGAATGCCCACCACCTTGTTGTCGCGATGGTCCCGGGCGGCCGACAGGGTCCTGAGATAGACGGCCCCGTACATCCTGGACTGGGTCTTCCAGGAGCCGCCCTTCAGCAGCATCGTCGGTTCCTTCCCGCTCTTCTCTTCGGTGGCGGTCCATTCCATCACGTTCCCGCCCAGGTCCATCAGGCCTACGGGGCTGCGATCGCCGGGGAACGACCCGACGGGGGCAGGCGCGTCCCTGGGGCCTTCGCCTCCGTTGCATCTGTCGGGCGAGAACTCGTCGCCCCAGGGATAGATGTTCGTGGTGGATCCGCGGGCGGCGTACTCCCACTCATCGGCGGTGGGCAGGCGCATGCCGGCCCACTTGGCGAATGCGTAGGCGTCGAACCAGTCCACGCCGACGACCGGCTGGTCGTCCTTGTTGAAGTCCGGGTCCGCCCAGAACATCGGGGTGTGATCCTTCCCCGAGGGCTGATCGGGGTGACGCCAGGGCGTATCGTCGGAGGCCCCGACCTCCTTTAGAAAACGCCGATACTGGGCGTTGGTCACCTCGTGTCGGGCGACCAGCAGCGCTTCCATCCGCACCTTGCGGGCAACGCCATCCAGGAAGACCTTCTGGATCGGGGGGTATTGCAGCGGCAGGCCCCGCAGGTACTCCAGGAAGGCGCTGGTCTGGCCGCCGAGGCTGACCCGCCCGCCCGGGACGAGGGCCATGCCCGGCGGGACCGCCCCGCCCGGCGGGGCGTCCATGACGCACCGGAAGCCCACTCGCCCGCTCTGCGCGCCGCGCGAGCCGTACCGCCGCATGAACGTCAGGGCGAGGATCTCGCCCGGACCCAGGTTCCACATCCCGCCGCGAATCACCAGGGAATCCCCCTGGCCCGCCGGCGTGGTCGTCCACTCGGACACGTTTCCGCCCATGTCGTAGACGCCGTGAGGGCTGCGATCGCCGATGAACTGCCCCACCGGCGCAGTCGAGGTGGTGTCGGATTCGTTCTGGTTGCTCCTGCTGGTCTGGAACTTTTCTCCCCACGGATACGGCCGGCCGTCGGTGCCCCTTGCGGCCAGCTCCCACTCATCGGCGGTGGGCAGCCGCTTCCCCCGCCACTTCGCGTAGGCATAGGCATCGTAGAAGTCGACGCCGACGACCGGCTGCCGGTCGCCGATGAGGTGCTTGGAACGCTCGTCGGCCCAGGTCGCCGGCGTGTGATCTTTCTTCTTCGCCGGCTGAGCGCGATGCCGCCAGGCCGCGTCACCGTTTTCCTTCACGGCCTCCATGAACTTCCGGTACTCGGCGTTGGTGACCTCAAACTGATCGATGAAGAAGGACCCGACGGTCACGGTCCGCGGGCGGATCGAGAGCAACTGGCTCGCCGCCTCCTTGGACTCGCGCCAGTGCTTCTGAATCAGCCGCATCGTCAGCGTCGAGTCCCAGTATCCGAGATGCGCTTCCCCTCCCGGCAGCGCGACCATCTCCATCTCCAGAGGCGGCGTCGGGGCGGGTCGGGGTCTTTCGACGGGATCCAGGGGCGGCTCGGTCGAACGGCCAGTGAACCCGAAGTGGACCACCGCGGCGACCACCGCCGCCAGCACGCACAGGCCGGCCGAAACGCCGATCAGGACCCTCCTGCTGCCCAGGCGGATGCGTCGTGCAGGCTCCAGCAGCGGGACCCAGGCCGGAAAACGCAGTTGCGCGGTGGTGACCTCGCCCTGGCGGATGGTGATTTCGTCCTCGGCCGTCAGGGCCCCTTCGCCGGCCTCCTCCGGCCAGGAGGCGGTGACCCGATACTGCCCCGGGGGCAGGGGCGAGGGGCCCAATCGCGCGGTTGCGTCCATGGTGCCAAGGGGATTGACCTCGCTGTCGCCGTACCGCTGGGCGGCGATCCGAGCGCCCGGACGATCGGCGGTCACCACCAGGAAGCCGGGCGCCGCCTTCAAGGAAAAATGAACCTGGGCGGGCTCCCTCCCGCCCGCGCGGACCCGCTGCGCCGGCGACCGGCCGTGGCCTGACCGCTCCGCGTGGATCTCGTGCTCGTGATCGTCGCTGATCACCAGCGTCTCGGGCGTGGTCTTGTCGGTGGCAGCGCCGTCCAGGAAGATCGCGGCCCCCGGCGGGTCGGAAGTGACCCGGACCAGTCGCGCGCTGCGGTCGATCTGGAAGAGCTCGGCCCGCCCGGCGGGGAGGAAGACGGCGGGCAGGCACCAGTCCCGCCTGTTCCCGCCGCACTCCAGCCGGATGCTGAACCGCGCCTTGTTCACCGCCACGTCCAGCGGCAGCGAGCTGGCGACGGCCTCGTAGAAGCTCCGGCAGAAGGGGATGGCCGCCTCGCTGCGGATCTTGTCGCGCATGCCGACGGCGGCGATGCCCAATCTGGCGAGGGCCAGCGCCGCCCCGCTCGTCTCGCAGGCGTTCAGCACCGCCGCCCGCACCTGCCCGGACTGCTGGAAGAGCTCGTACAGGGTATCGACCGGCAGCTCCTCGGAGGCGCGCTGGTCGGTCTCCAGCAGCAGCGAATACGCGTTCACGACGCGCCGGCCATGTCCCACAAAGTGGAAAAGGTGCGGATGGAACTCCTGGACGGCCCGGCTGAGCGACCTCGGCGTGGCGCGCGCCAGCCGAACGGCGGTCAGCAGCCCGTCCCGAAGCAGAGGCGAAAGGGCCCTGCGGAGGGCCTCGACCTCCCTTTCGGCCTGCACGGGCGGGCGGTCCTTGGGCTCGGCGGTGACGATCAGGAGCTTCAAGGGAGGCTGCAGTTGCAGCGGAGGGGGGGCGGTGGCGTCGACATACCGGCTCAGGGGGGTCAGCGGGTTGGCCCCCAGCCAGAGCTTCGCCGCCGAGTTGTACAAGCACTCCCAGGGCAGGTCGATGATCTCATCGTCCAGCAGGCGAAGCTGGAGCCGCAACAGCCGGTTCTCCACGTCCTTCTTCGCGCTCTGGTAGTTGATCTCGTACGTGAACTGATGCTGCTCCGGCAGCAGGCCCTCGAACAGACGCGAGCCGACGGTCCGGAAGAACGAGTCGCTGGTCTGCTGGGCGGATATCCTCTCGCGGAATTCCCGCCACTCCTGGCTTTCCGGATTCAGCGCCAGAGCCGCCCGGGAGCTCCCGTAGATCTGCTGAGCCGTCAGCGTGACCAGGTATCCCCGGCCGCTCCTCTGAACGTCCACGTGAAAGCCGACAGGTTCAACAGCCAATTGTTCATCCCCGCCCGTTGCCCGGGAGTTCCATTTGCCCACTCCCACATTTCATCCGGATCATCGTCTATGCTACCGCAAGCGAAGTGGGAAGGGAAGACTCCCGCCGGACGAGCCGGGCGCCGACCGCCGCCGCGCAGCGCTCCGCGCGGGAACCGGCCCGGCAACCTCCCGGCAAGAAGGGAGGTAACTGGCTTGTTTGTTTTTCTGGCGCCGGCGTTCGCGCCCGCCGCTTTTGCTGATATAATCTGTATTCGCCGCTGAGCGCGGGATGCCGGCGGCCACCGTCCGGGGGGCGCTGTGGGGGGCTCGCCCCGGACGGCGACGGGGCCGGCGCCGGTCGCAAGGCAGCGGACCTCGGGTCCATGGGACGGGCGGATCATGCTTCATCGCGGGAGAAGATTATTGTGCGCCCCGGCCACCATGTTGCGTCGGGCGACGTTAGACGTACGGCCTGACGAAGCCGGTTTCCGGCCGGGCGGCGCGCGATCAGGAGAGAGCAGCATGTATTTCAAGATGCCTTGCTGGAGTTGCGGCCGGCCCCTTCGCGCCAGCGACGAGAACATCGGCAAGAACGCGCGCTGCCCGTACTGCGGCACGGTGGGGGTGATCGAGCGTCCGGAGCTGCGAGCGGAGGAGCCGGCTCCCGGCCCGCTGGACGAGCTGCGCCGGGAGCTGGCGGCCCCGGCCGGGGGGGAGCCGCCCGCCGAGGAGAAGCGCGAGGGCGGTCAGAGCCGCGGGACGAACATCTCCCTGCCGCTGACGGCGATGATCGGACTGGGGGCGACGGCCGCTTTCTACCTGGCCTTCATCCTGCCCATACCCGACAACCCGGTCCGCCGCATCTTCGCCAACCGCGGGCTGGTGCCGTACGTCATCACCTTCCTGACGTTCTGGGCCTGGGCGATGCTCGTGCTGAAATACCGCAAGCTGCGCGCCCAGCGCAGCGCGTTGCTGTTCGACGTGCTCCCCACCGAAGTGGCCAACGAGATCCATCCCGACAACGTCGAGGCATTCCGCGCCAACATCCTCTCCCTCCCCATCGAGCCGGAGAGGAGCTTCCTGATCGGGCGCGTGCTGCGGGCCCTGAACCACTACAAGGTCCACCCGACCCGGGAGAGCGTCTCCACCCTGCTGGCCAATCAATCCGAAATCGAGGCCAACATCGTCGAGAGCAGCTACTCCATGGTCAAGGTGCTGGTCTGGGCGATTCCCATCCTCGGGTTCATCGGCACGGTGATGGGCGTGGGTGCGGCCGTGGGTAGCTTCTCCGACGTCATCGGCCAGGCCGAGAAGTTCTCACACGCCAAAGAGGGCCTCTCCCGCGTAACCACCAATCTGGGGGTGGCGTTCGACACCACCCTGCTGGCACTGATCATGAGCCTGTTCGTGATGTTCCCCGCCAGCGCCTTGCAGAAGAACGAGGAGGACCTGCTCTCCTCGGTGGACCAGTACTGCAACGAGAACATCCTGCGTCGGCTTTCCGGCTCGCCGGGCGGACCGGACCGACCGGCCGACGCCGGGGCCATCGCCGGCGCCGTGGACCGCGTTCTCTCCCAGCGCACCCGGGAGCTGAGGGCCTGGGCGAAAGAGCTGGAGGGGATGAGCCAGCGGCTGACCGAGGACATCGCCACGACGTGGGGGCGGGTCGGTGAGTCCCTCGAACGGGTGCACCGGGAGCAACTGGCCTCGGCGTCGGAATCCTGCGAGCAGATGGTGGGCTCCGTGACCGGTCTGCAATCCCGGCTGGCCGACGCCAGCAGGAACGTCGCGGAGCTGAGCGAGCTTCAGGAGCGGCTGGCCCAGTTGAACCAGCAGTTGCTGGCGAACCTGGAGGCCATGGCCGACGACGGGGCCCTGAAGGAGGCCCTGCTGGGCATCGATCGGCAGTTGGCCAGGAACAGCGAGGTATTGGAGACCCTCGGCAGCCGGGTGAACGCCTCCGCCGAAGTGAGGCCAAGAGGCTGGTGGCCATTCTCCAGAAGGAACCGCAGGACGCGCGAAGATGGCTAGAAGGCGAAAAGCCAAGCTCGAGGTGTCGCTGTTCCCCTTCCTGAGCGTTTTGGTCTGCATCATCGGGACGCTGAGCCTGATCATCATCAGTGCGTCCCTGGGCAGCTCCGTCGAGGACGAAGACGCCGACGCGCCGCCGGTGATCAGCCCCCCACAGGTGGAATTGGCCGAAAAAGAGGCCGAGAGGGACATCGCCAAGGCCCAATGCGACGTCAACAAGGCCCTCCTCGACCGGCTCCTGGCCGAGCTGAGAAGGATCACCACCCTCCAGGCCGACATCCGCATCGCCAGCAACAAGGCGAACGATCTCAAACTCCGGAAGGATAAGCTGGAGGCGGGCCTGCCTGAGATCCTCGAAAGGGTCCTCGCGGCGGCCAGGAAGCTCCGCGACCTCCGCGCCGAAACGACGAGACTCCGGCGAAAGATTTTTGTCCCGGCGGCCGTCCGGGGCAAGACCAGACAGAACCCGATCTTCGTCGACTGTCGAAAGGAGGGGATCCTCATTCTGCCGAACGGCAAGCGCGTTCCCACCAAGGACATCGAGGACTCCGCCGTCGTCAGCCGCCTCCTGTCCAAGATCAAGACCTCCGGCACCTGGTGCCTGTTCATGCTGGTCCGCCGCGACGGCATCAAGGCCTTCGACGAGCTGTACTACGAGGTGCGAAAGGCGGGAATTCCATACGGTTTCCACCCGGTCTGCAGCGACGACGACTTCGACGTGAGCGATTGGAAAAGGCCGGACTGGCTGAGGTAGGGCCGACGGACCATGAGACGAAGAGGCACATCGCCGGCAATGAGCCTGGACTCGCTGCTGGACACGGTCACCAACGTGGTCGGCTTCCTGGTGATCGTGCTGGTCGTCGTGCAGCTCAACGCCACCCACTCGGGCGCCCGCCCGGCCTCCCCGGTCGCCGACCCGAAGGCGCGAGCCCGGGAGCTGGGCAAAGAAACGGCCGAGCTCGGCCGCAGGCTGGCGGCCCTACTCAAGCAGATCGAGGACGCGCAAAGCCGGCGCGACCGCCTGGGCAGCCTCTACAACCAGCGGAGGAAGGACGCCCTCGATAGGCAACTGCGCGATCTCCACGCGGAGATGCCAAAGATCCAGAAGAAGATAAGCGAAGCAAGGGCGGAGTTGGCCGCCACCCAGGCCAAGATCGCGCGGCACCGGCCCGGGGCGCCGCCGCCTCCGGAAACGATCCCCACCCTCAAGATCGTCCAGACGTACAAGAAGGGCGTGGGCCCGGCGCCCGCCTGGGCCCGGAAGCGGCGCATCGAGTTCGCCTGTCGGCGCGGGCGGGTGTTCCGGTTCGACATGCCCGGGCTGGAGAGGCAACTGGCCGCCGGCGTGCGCAAGGCGCTGCGGATCCCCCCCGGCGGGAAGATTAACATCAGCAGCGTCGACGAGCTGGAAAAGGCCGTCGAGTACTTCGACAAGCACACCATCGGCGACCGATACGTCCGCATCAAGCT
>CAZNSB010000200.1:0-8936 GCA_964575155.1 uncultured Planctomycetaceae bacterium
ATGTACGGCACCCAGAAGATAGGCTCTCGGAGGCAGCCTTTCATGGGATTACTCTTGGGGCGGGCGAGGGAAACAACCGGGACGAAACAACCGGGACGGTTTCCTATTTCGCCGCGACGACGGGTTGAATGAGGAACGGGCTGGGGGTAGTTGAGCTACAGGCGCGCAGTCGGGAGACGATGCGATGAGACGCAAGACATGGGAAGCGCTCGCCGCTGTTCTGGCTGTCGCCGCCGTGGTGGTTCTTGTGTGGCTCATGGTCCGACCCGGGCCTGAGGTCCGCCCAGGCCCAACCGTGGGGCCAGTCACAACCGGGCCCGCTGTCACCACTGCCCCTGCGCGGCCGCGGCCGACGACGTTCCCGGCGGCGAGGAAGTGGCTGGCCCGGCACACGTACGAGGACACCCGCGGGCGGTGGGTCAGTTGCTACGACACGGATGCCGACGGCCTGTACGACGCCGACGAGATCGTCCAGCACGGCACGTTGCGCTACGACGCCCGCACCCGGGCGGGGGCGCGGCGGATCAACCTGCCCAGGCGCCGGGCCGACCCCGACGACACGGACGGCGACGGCCTGCACGACGCGTGGGAGCGGGGCTATTTCGGCAAGCTGGCCTTCGGCCGGCGGGACGACCCCGACGGCGACGGCTTCCCCAACGGCGTCGAATACAATCGCCGGACCTCCCCGGTGGCGATCGACCTGCTGAACCCGAAGCTCAGGCCGGCGTGGTTCGCCGAGGGCGTGAAGACGTTCGGCCGGCGGCGGGGCTTTTCGACGAATTCGCGGGAGTTCTGGGATGCCCAGGCCAGGGCGGCCGCGCGGGTCAGGGCCGGCGACAAGGGCCTCGCCCCGGCGGTGAAGGGCTTCGCGTGGACGCCTCCGCCGCCCCGGCCGCCGGCGGCCGGGCCCAAGGCGCCGACGCCGGAGGAGCTTCACTTCGCCGAGCGTGCCCGCGGGGCGCTGCCGGCGGGGCTGGACAGCGACGCCGACGGCCTGCTGGATGAGTGGGAGAGGCACCACTTCGGCGGCCTCTCGCAGACCCGCCAGGACGACCCGGACGGCGACGGCTTCCCCAACGTGATCGAGTGGTACCGGCTGACCGACCCGACCAAGCCCGACCTGATGGAGCTTCGGCACAAGCCGGCCAGGCTGGAGGACCTGCCCCCGCCGACCACGCCCTGGGACCACTGCTGGGACATCCACAGCCGGGAGTTCTGGGAGATTCAGGCGCGCCTCCGGGCCGAGCGCGCCGCCGCGCAGGCGGCGGCCGGCGGTACGAAAGGAAAATAGAGACAGGCACGCAAGCCGGACAACTGATGGAAGGAGCAATCTTATGAGATCCTCAATGGCGGCGACGGCCGCGGTTTTGATGGTGTGCATGGGGTTGACCGCTGATGAGCCGGCGACGCAGCCGGCCGGCGGGCCGAGCGTGGCGCCCCTGGACGCCGTGTGCAGCCTGACGGCCGAGCAGAAGCAGCAGGTGACGGCGCTGGACGCGGCCTTGCTTCAGGCGGTGTCGGAATACAAGGCCGCCCACGCGGAGGAGATCGCGGCGGCCAAGAAGGCGATCGACGACGCCCGCAAGGCCAAGGACGCCGAGGCCCTGGCCAAGGCCCAGGCCGACTACGCGGCCCTGATGGCCCCCCTGGGCGAGATTGCCCAGAAGCACTACAGCGACCTCATGGCGGTGCTGACCGCCGAGCAGAAGGCCAAGTGGCTGGAGCATGGGGCGGTGCTGTCGATGAAGTCGATCTACGGCCCGCTGAAGCTCACCGCGCAGCAGGTCGAGCAGATCCGGGCCGCGTACAAGGTGCTCGTCAAGGACACGTCACTGACGCGAGCGGCCCTGATGACGCAGCTGGCGGCGAAGGTCAAGGACGACATCCTGACGGCGGAGCAGAAGAGACGGTACGCCAAGGCCACCAAGCCCGGACCGTTCGGGACGAAGCGGTTCTGATCGCGTCCAGGTCGGCGGGCGCCAGACCGTCCGGGCCAGGCTGTGGGAGTTCGGAAAGGGCCAGCCGGACACCTGGCTGTGCACCGCCACGACCGCAAACCTCGCCCTCGGCCGGAGCGGGATGTACTTCTCCTGCACCGGCGGCACAGACTCCAACGACCATGACTTCTACGTCGACGACTTCTCCATGCGCTGCGAGCCCGACCCGCCCGCCGGCCTGATGGCCACCGGCGTCTCCCACCAGCGCGTGGACCTCGCCTGGCTGGACTGCCGCGGCGAGACCGGGTACTCTATTGAAAGCAAGCAGTCCGGCGGCTCGTGGTCCCAGGCCGCCGCCACCGGGACGAACCTGTGCATGGTCTGCGACACCGGCCTCAATTCCGCCACGACCTACTACTACCGCGTGATCGCCGGCAACGATCTGGGGCCCTCCGGGCCCTCGGCCACGGGCACGGCCGTGACCAGCCCGGCCCTGCCGGCCGCCACCGGCACGCCCAAGGACCACCTGGCCGCGGCCGTCGTCACCAAACAGAGCAGCCCCTCGCGCCTGGTGCCCGGGCGGTACTTCACCTACGACCACGACGGCATCGGCAACCGCGAGTGGGCCGTCCTCGGCGGCGGGGTCAAGACCGAATACGCCGCCAACGCCATGAACCAGATTACCAGCCGGACGAATCCCGGCGTGGCGCACATCTCCGGCTACGCCGACCCCGGCCACTGCGTGCAGGTCACCTACGGCGGGCAGACCTGGGCCGCGCACCGCGACGGGGGGTACTACTTCGCGGCCGTGGGCGTGGACAACGCCTCCGGGCCGGTGGCCGCGACCATCGGCGTGACCGTCCTGGACCCCGACGGCGGCACGGTCAGCAGCGAGGAGATCCCCCGGCTGGTCCCGAAGGCCTCCGAAACCCTCGGCACCGGCGAGCTGAGCTACGACGAGCGGGGCAACAAGGGCGGCGACTCGATCTGGGAGTACACCTGGGACGCCCTGGACCGCCTGACGGCCGTCGAAACCGGAACCGTCATCCCCGCCGAGCAGCGGGTGAAGCTGACCTTCGCCTACGATTACCTCGGCCGCCGCGCGACCAAGACGGTCTACCACTGGGACGGCCAGGCGGAGGACTGGTCGGCCACGCCGGAATACGTCCGCAAGTTCATCTGGTCGGGCTGGCTCCTCCTGGCCGAGGCGGACGGCGACGGCAAGCTCGTCCGCTCCTACGTCTGGGGCCGGGACGTCTCGGGCGCCCCCGGCGGCGCTGCCGGCATCGGCGGCCTGCTGGCCGTCCGCCACCACGACCCGTCCGACGGCAGCATCACCGCCACCTACTGGGTCGTCCCCGACGAGCATGGCAATGTGACGAACTTGGTGAAGGTGACGGGAGCCAGCCGGCAGGTCGTCGCCAGCTTCGCCTACAGCCCCTACGGGGCGGTCCTGGCCGCCGACGGCTCGTCGGCCTCCGGCGTCTCCCTGGCCGACCCCACCGCCCTCTGCCCCTTCCTCTACTCGACGAAGTATTACGACAAGGAGACCGCCCTCTACTACTACGGCTACCGCTACCTCAACCCCGCCACCGGCCGCTGGCTCAACCGCGACCCCATCGCCGAGCGCGGCGGGCTGAATCTGTATGCGTTCGACGGTGGAATCGACCCGCTAGGCCAAGCGCGTTTCGCGCTTCGCGATGGCAAGGTCGTGGTTGTCATCGAAAGCCGTAAGGATGTATTGTGGAACGTGTCGCGGGAGTTCACCGGCTCGGGGGCCAACTACGATCTACTGGAGCCACCATCGGCCAACCACGACAGGGTTTGGGTCGGTGACGAGGTCGCGGTTACGCGGGAGTTCGTGGATCGGCTTACCCGGGCGGCCCGGCGTCGGCTCGACGCCCTACTCCATGGCCAAGGTGCTGCCAAGGTGAGCCGACCAAGGCCGGAGCAGCCCCAGCCGAAGCAAGTGCGCCCTCGGAGACTTCCCATCTCACCGTTGCGACCCCACGGACTCAGGCCGAAGCAAGTGGGCCGTCGGAGACTTCCCATCCCACCGTTCCGGCGGCGCGGACCCAGGGTGAAAAAACAGGCTCGACCAAGTTTTGCCCGGCGCATTGTCAGAAGCGTACGAAGGGCCAACACGAAGGCTTGGTCGGGGTTCAAGTCCGGCGCCGCAAGCGCTTGGTCGGGCGTCAAGTCCGGCGCCACAAGCGCTTGGTCAGGTGTCAAATTCGGGGCTGGGAAGACTTGGCGTGGCGTGAAAGTCGGGCACGATGCTTACGGAAGGGCTGTGTTGGACGGACTAGTCCAAACATCGTATGCAGTCAAAGGTGTGAGAATCTCTATCAATGAGCTGGCTATATCGTTGTTTGAGCCAATGCCAGACCTCCCGCCAATGGATCCGGCGGGCGAGCCAAAGTGGGACTTGCTGATGGCCGTATACACATTCGTTAGCGGGATCAAGCCGGCAGTGCTGGACTCCTGCTATGGAGAGAACCGCAAGTTGCGGAAAGAACAGGAGCAGCTCAACGACGGCCGCGAGAGAATATGGCGACGGCCGCTCGGTGAGTACAGAATAGATCCGCCGAATAAGTAATGGCCCTGCTTCGGTCCTGCAAAGGGCAGAAGGGAGATCGACGTGTCGTTGGCACCGACAGGTGAATCAGAAAGCACTGGGGTTGGGGATCGACACATCACCCAGCACCCTCGCAGGATTCCTTTGGATGTGAGGGTCTTTGGTCGGCTAGACATCGTTGCCGGCATCGGCATGCTCGGGTTAGGGCTCGCTTGGCTCCTTGGGCTCGCTCCGCTTCGCTTCTTCGGTAAGGAAATAATGGTGCTGTTCGGCACGCTGAAGGTGAGTTCGGCGTTTGGCTTTGGCTTGGACACAGCCGTCCGCGGCTTGGTGGCTCTTATTGGCGGCTTTGGCTTCCTGCGGGGCCGGGCCTGGGCTTGGTGGCTATCTGCGCTTTACCTGGTGGAGGCCATACCCGCCAACGTGGTGCGGGCGCCTCACAATGTCCCCTGGGCAGCCTTCGTGTTCACCATCATGGCTCTGAAGATTGCGTGGCTAGTCTACCGCTTCAAGTTCTTCCGGCCCCTTGGCGGAACACGATAACGGGGCAGGACGCGTTATTGGACGTATCATTCGGTGACGCATGGCCTTGTGGCGAGAGCAGAATGATTTGAACGGTGCCGGGGCGAGGCGGTTCAGGCGGCGCTGCGCGGTCGCTCCGCCCTCCGGCCCGGTGGCCGCGACCATCGGCGTGACCGTCCTGGACCCCGACGGCGGCACGGTCAGCAGCGAGGAGATCCCCCGGCTGGTCCCGAAGGCCTCCGAAACCCTCGGCACCGGCGAGCTGAGCTACGACGGCCGCGGGAACAAAGCCGGCGATTCCATCTGGGAGTATGAATGGGACGCCCTGGACCGCCTCACGGCCGTCGAAACCGGAACCGTCATCCCCGCCCAGCAGCGCGTCAAGGTGACCTTCGCCTACGACTACGCCGGCCGGCGGGCCACCAAGACGGTGTACCACTGGGACGGGGCGGACTGGTCGGGCACGGCCGAGTACGTGCGCAAGTTCATCTGGAACGGTTGGCTCCTCCAGGCCGAGGCCGACGGCGACGGCAAGCTCCTCCGCTCCTACGTCTGGGGCCGGGACGTCTCGGGCTCGGTCGGCGGCGCGGCCGGCATCGGCGGCCTGCTGGCCGTCCGCCACCACGACCCCTCCGACGGCAGCATCACCGCCACCTACTGGGTCGTCCCCGACGAGCATGGCAATGTGACGAACTTGGTGAAGGTGACGGGAGCCAGCCGGCAGGTCGTCGCCAGCTTCGCCTACAGCCCCTACGGGGCGGTCCTGGCCGCCGACGGCTCGTCGGCCTCCGGCGTCTCCCTGGCCGACCCCACCGCCCTCTGCCCCTTCCTCTACTCGACCAAGTACTACGACGCTGAGACCGGCCTCTACTACTACGGCTACCGCTACCTGAACCGTGCCACCGGCCGCTGGCTCAACCGCGACCCCATCGCCGAAGACGGCGGGATGAACTTGTATGAGGGGTTGGGTGGGCAACCGACGGTAGTTTGGGATCCCACCGCGAACAAGATCCGATTCGAGGGAGACCTCAGCAAGGCAAGTCTGGCAGAGATTAGGAAGTATCTCCTGGGGAAAGGCGCTTCCGCAGCCTCCTTGAGCGTTGAGGCTACCCGAGACGACGAGGGCGCCCTGAAGCGGACGGACTACAGCATATCGAAGAAGGACTCGCTGACAAAGGGACCGTTGGCGTCGCAGATCATCACCCGCATGTTGGCAAGCAAGCGCGTCTTTACCGTGAGGAAAGCCAGTCTTGACGAACTCAAGGTCCACGTCAAGGCCCGCGAGAACATCGTTCGCAGCGCGAAGGCTGCACGATTTCGATGGTTCGGCAATGACAGGCGACGGAATGTCAACTCCAAGCTGTGGCAAGGCACAGGCTACAGCATGCCCGTGGACGGGAAGTGGCATGAGGCGGTGAACGATATGTGGAAGCGCAGGTACCCGCTGGCTTGCTGGGGAGCTGTCATGTTCACTACCTTGCGCGGCGTATCGCAGACGATGGGACAGCAGCCCTTCGATGGTATCGCGCGGAGGCTTAAGGAGAAGCCCTATGGGTTCTACGCTCACGCCAAGACGATGCTAAGCGCCGTGTCCTATACGGAATCCGTGGAGGACGATGAGGATTGGGTGCCCGGCGATACGGGGAGACTGCTCAACAGGAACACCGGGCCCGTGGACCACCTGTCGGGTGGCCAGAGCGTACTATACCTTGGGGACGGCAAGTACTATGGGCTGTATCACGGCGGGAAGCTTGATTCGAACAACAGGCGATTGACCATGAAGGAATGGCTTGACTTGGTGCCGCATTACACCAGCGGCAAAGGAGTGAAGCAGCGCCCCGCAGCAATGGACGCGGAACGCCGATCTCCGGTACTCGGTCTGGAGAACCAAAGTGACCTAGACAAGGACCTTCTGCGAAGGAAGCTCCCCCCGCTGAAGAGGGATTGACCGAGCGAGGCGTATCCGAGGCGGATGGCCCGGAGGCGCTGACTGCTGAGACCAGGGGTGACGAGAGTGAGATGGGGTCGATTAACGGAGTTCGGATGCGATACGGGTGGCCGGACGCGGAATCGTCGAGTAGGACCATTGACGGTGTGGGTCGGCTCGACCAGCAACGATATCCGCGCGTTCCCGAATCTCGCAAAGATCGCGGGTGAGCAAGGAGAATCACATGGGCGTTACACGTGACAGACAGAGCGTTAGGGGGTGCAGGTTGACTTGGACTTGGGTTGTGGTGCTAGAGGCTCTGTGCGCCACATGCGGCGGGTGCGGTTCGCAGGTAGGGGACGGTGGCGTGAGGGCCTTCGAGGCGGACTTGATTCGGGACCTGCAAAGGAAGCGGGATCCGCTGGAGCGGGCGTGTGCGGCGGCGGCTTTGGGGCAATACGGGTCGGCCTCTGCGATTGGACCGCTAATCCGCGCTCTCTCCGATCCGGACCCATCCGTCCGCGGGGCTGCGGCTACTGGTTTGGGGGGACTGGCGGCACGGAACGCGGTCCGACCAGAGGAGATCGCCGTGGCCATAGCCCCTCTCTTGCGAGGCCTGGAGGATTCGAACGGGGTCGTGGGGGCGCACTGTAGCTTCGCTCTATCAGACATCCTGCGTCTGGTGTGCCGGGTGAGCCAAGTCTGTGCGCGCCCTGAGGTACATGAGGACAGCGGCCAGCGGCGGAGAACCCCGACACGCCCGAGGGCGAGCCGATCATCCGCATCCGGGAGCACGACGACGGCACCTAGACGGACCACGACAGCGATTCCTAGGGAATAACCGCGGAATAACCGGGACGGTTTCCGATTTCGTGGGGGCGAGGGATTGAAGGACGATCGACCTGGGGGTCGTTGAGCTACCGGCGCGCAATAGGGAGACGAGGCGATGAGACGGGAGACATGGGGAGCGCTCGCCGGTGTGCTGGCTGTCGCGGGCATGGTCGTTCTTGTGTGGCTGATGGTCCGACGCGAGCCACGGCCCCCACGGGAGCCGACCGAGCCGGCGGTCACGACGGAGCCGGCCGGCGTCACGCCGCGGCCCAGGCCGCGGCCGACGACGTTCCCCGCGGCCAGGAAATGGATTGCCCAGCATTCGTATGAGGACACCCGCGGCCGGGTCATCAGCAACTGGGACATCGACGAGGACGGCCTGTACGACGCCGACGAGATCGTGCAGTGCGGCACCCTCCGCTACAACTCGCGCACGCGCTCGCAGGCCCCGGGAATCAACCTGCCGCCGCCGTCCAGGCCCAAGCCCGACCCCGACGACACCGACAGGGACGGCCTGCACGACGCCTGGGAGAAGGGCTACTTCGGCACGCTGAAGTACGGCCCGTGGGACGACCCCGACGGCGATGGCTACCCGAACCGCGTCGAATACGACGACGGCAAGTCGCCGGTGAAGATCGACCTGGCCCCGTCCAGGCTCAGGCCGAAACGGTTCCCGAAGCCCCTTCCGCCTCGCCCGCGGGGGTACCGGCCATCGAAGTGGTGGTCGATCAAGTCGCGGGAGTTCTGGGAGGCTCAGGACCGGGCGGAGAAGCGTCTGATGGCCGGCGAGAAGGGCCCCGGCCCGGCCGTCAAGGGCTTCAAGTGGCGGAAGCCCAAGCCGAAGCCGCCGCCCAAGCTCCCCCCGCCGCCGCCGAAGCCCTCGGCGCTGCGGCTGCGTTTCGCCCGGCTGGCCCGCTCCGCCCTTGGCCCGGCCCGGGACAGCGACGCCGACGGGCTGGCCGATGAGTGGGAGAAGCACTACTTCGGCGACCTCTCCCAGACCCGCCAGGACGACCCCGACGGCGACGGCTTCCCCAACGTCATCGAGTGGTACCGGCTGACCGACCCGACCAAGCCCCACTTGATGGTGTCGAACCCGAATAGTAATGTCCGGTCTTAACCAGATAAGAATGTCCGCTTT
>CAZNSB010000201.1:0-8049 GCA_964575155.1 uncultured Planctomycetaceae bacterium
AATATCAGATCGGAGGAGTTAATCAACTCATCGGTCAGTTTCCTGGAGCGGTGTCTTCCGACGGCGGCCCCGAGCCGGGCGGCGGCGGCGACCGCGTCGGGACTCGCCGGCCCGCCGCCCAGGGCGAAGCTGCCCGCCGAGAGGACCGTCACCCCGCGCCTCCCCAGCCCGCCCACCTCGCAGCCCAGCCTCTCCGCCAGCATCTGCCGCGCCAACGCCGCCGCCATGGGGCTGCGGCAGGTGTTGCCCGTGCACACGAACAGGATCGTCAGCCGGGCCAGCCGGCGAATCGCGCCGGCGTCGTACACCCCGCTGCGGACCAGGCGGTAGCTCTCGCCCTCGAAGGCGACGATCGTGGAGGGCCTGCGGTACCGCGTCCGCCCGGCGTCGAGGACCAGATCGACGCTGTCGCCGAGCTGGGCAAGCACCTCGTCGGCGGAAGTGGCGGGCGACCGCCCGGCGAGGTTGGCGCTGGTGGCCAGCACGCACTTGCCCGCCCGCCGCAGCAGGGCGCGGGCGAGGGGGTCCGACGGGCAGCGCAGCCCCACCACGCCCCGGTGGACGATTCGCCGCTGCACGGCCTTGCTCCGCAGGGCCGGATGGGTGCCCCTGCCGCGGGTCGGCAGCAGCAGCGTCAGCGGGCCGGGCCAGGCCTTCCGCATCAGCGCCCGCGCCAACAGGGGCGGGTCGTGGACGTAGCGACCGGCCTCGGCCGGATCGGCCAGGTGCACCGTGAACGGGCACGCCGGGCGATCCTTCAGCGCCCGAAGCGCCGAGACCGCCTCGCCGTCGCCGGCCACCACCCCCACCCCGTAGACCGTCTCGGTGGGAAAGGCCACCAGCTTGCCCGCCCGCAGCGCCCGCACCCCCGCCGCCAGGGCCGGGGCCCTCCCCGTGGGGTCCTCGGCCGGATCGAGCTGGATGACGCGGGCGGCCATGCCGGGTCAATTATTCCCCCCCGCCCGCCGCCAAGTCAAGCGGCCGACCAGCCCCGCCGGCGCAAAAGCCGGGCCGGCGCCCTCCCGGCACCGGCCCGGACTCGCGAACTCCTGAGGCGTTGGTGTTTACCTGCGTCTGCGGCGAATGACCATCGCAGCGCCCAGGGCAAGAACCGCCAGGGTGATCGGCTCGGGCACGGGCGCCCCGCCCTCGCCGCCGGTGACCTTCCACCCGAAGGCGTTGGCGATGGCCGCCAGGTCCAGGACGTCCACCTCGCCGTTGAGGTCGAAGTCGGCGCTCACCCAGTTCACGCCGTCGTCCTTGCGGCCGAAGTTGTTGGCCAGCTTGGCCAGGTCCAGCACGTCCACCTCGTCGTTGAGGTCGGCGTCGCCCTTGTGCCCGTTCCATTGGAGGTTGGCGCCGTGGAGGATGACGTCGCCGCCGGAGACGGTGACGGCGGTGGCGGTGTTGATGACCTCCCAGTGGGCGGCGATCAGGGGGTTGCTGCTGGTGACCTCGTAGTCGCCGAAGGCGGCGCCGGTGACCGTTCCGCCGCCGTCGATGATGGTCATGTCCGCACTGGCCAGCTCGGCGGCGCCGTACCCGGCCGGGCGCAGCCCGGCCGAGGGGGCCGGCAGGTGGACCACCAGCTTGGCGTTGCCGAGGTTGGCGACGTTGCCGGTGACGACGAGCTGGTCGTGGTGGGTCCCCGCCGCACCGCCGTGCGTCAGCACGTCGATGTCCAGCGACGGATACTTGTACCCCCCGCCGGCGCCCTCGAGCACCTTGAACTCGGTCACCACGAAGTTGCCGTTGTCCGCCCGCCCCGGGCCATTCCAGGGCAGCGACGCGTCGGCCAGCGCCTCCAGCCGGACGCCCGTGATGTTCGCCAGGCTGGTGGTGCAGGTGACCGTGTACGTGTCCGGGGTGGGCGTGGGGGTCAGGCTGACCAGGAGGGCCCCGGCCCAGGTGCCGGTGGTGATCGGGCTCATGTTCGACCCGCCGGAGGAGCTGTAGCTGCCGGGCGTCAGCACCGTCCAGTTGGCGGTCACGTCGCCGCCGGTGTCCAGCCCGTCGCAGAAGTTCGCGCGGTCGTCGTCGGTGACGGACAGCCGGAACTTGCCCAGGCTGTGCCCTGCCCAGGAACCGAGGTGATAAAGCTTGAAGTTCAGCGTCGTGCCGGCTCCGCCGGCGACGGTGCCGGTCGTCTCGAACGCCGCGGTGGAGGGAATGCCCTGGGATATCCCGTCGTAGACGGCCCAGCCCTTGCCGGCGTCGTAGTCGTAGTTGATGGCATCGTCGGGGCTGAAGCCGCCCTGGCTGAAGGTGGCGGTGCCGTCCTTCAGGGCGACCGCGCCGATCTCCAGGGCGTTGAACGACAGGTTCCCCTTAATGGTCATCGTGCCGGCGGAGTCTCCGGGGCTGATGCCGGCGTCCTCGGTGGCGGTCGGGGCGATCGTCGAAGTGATGTGGCTTATGGGCGTCAGGTACTGGTCGGTGAAGCGGATCTCGCCGGCGCCGCTGATGACGGCGTTGAAGGTGGGGCTGAGTAGCCCTCCTGGCTGACGATCTCCAGGGCGGCGCCCTCGGCGATGTGGATGTCCGTGTCCGCCCCGCCGAGGGTCAGCACCGGCCCGCTGGCGGGGAGGTAGGCCTGAAGCACGCCGGACTGGACGTCGATCTCGCCCATGGCGTTGCCGGCGTTGGTCAGGTAGACGTTGCCGGTCTGCGGCAGATCGACGAACCCGCGGGCGTAGTTCTTCATCGTGGACATCTCGCCGGGGGCCCCGACGATCAGCTTGTTGGTCCCGAAGTCGACCTTGCTGTTCACCCGCAGGGTCCTGCCCGCCAAGGAGGTCATCCGCCCGGAGCTCTCGCCGGCGTCCAGCGTGATGTCCCCGCCCGCCAAGAGGGTGCCGTTGCCCGGGATGCCGTGGGCGTCGGCCATCAGCCCCAGCCGGGTGTCCTCGCTCAGGACCACGCCGTTGGCGAGGGTGAGCGTGAAGTGGGTGTAGTTGGAGTCGGCGCACTGGACCAGTACGCTGGCGTCGCCGGCCCCGGGCAGGGGGTCGCTGAAGGTGCGGCCGACGTCCCAGGGGCCGCCGTGGTAGATGCCGATGGTGGCGCCGCTGTTGACGGTCCAGTTGGCGGTGGGGCTGCTGAAGGGGTCGGCGAAGTCGTTCACATAGATGCCGCCGCCGTCGTTGATGGTGAAGTTGCCGGCGGAGTACTCCTTGTTGACGTAGACGATGCCGCCGCTGTTGACGTTGACGGTGCCGTCGAGGGCGTCGGCGACCTCGCCGTAGACGTAGCCGCCGTTGACGGTGAGCGTCCGGCCGTTGAGGGTGTTGGCGTCCTGGAAGTGGCACCCGTACCCGTTGCCGTTGTAGACGATCGACGCGGGCAGGCTGGCGGTGCTGGCGTAGACGCGGGTCAGCCCGCCGCCTTCGAGGGTCAGGGAGGGCGCCCCCACGAACCTGGCGGCGGAGGACACCCGCAGCTCCGAGCCCGCCTGGGCGTAGAAGCTCACGCCGGCTGCGGCGTCATCGTTGGCGGTGCCGCTGAAGGTCAGGGTGTTCCCGCCGTTCATGACGGCGATGCCGCGGTAGGTGTTGGTGCCGCTGTCGCCGAAGTGCATCTCGTCGGTGACGGTGACGGTGCGGTCGTAGCCCTTGTACACGCCGAAGCCGCTGCCCAGGGCCAGGGCGTCGACCTCCGCGCGGGTCAGGGCGACGTCCTCGTCGACGATGGCGCCCTTGTACAGGTTGATGTTCTTCCCGGCGCCGCCGAAGCTGAAGGTCGTCACCCCGCCGCTGACGGCCAGGGCCCCGCCGGGCATGACGTGCACGTCGGCTTGGTTGCCCGCCAGCTCGGTGGTGCCGATGTCCAGGACGGCGCCGGCGTCGATGTTGACGGTCTGGCCGGGGTTGTCCAGCGCCCCGTCATTCGTGACCGTCATCAGCCGGGCGCCCTTGGGGACGGCGGCGGCGTCGGCGCTGGCCGGAGCCGCCGAGACGTTCACCGTGCCGACACCCAGCGCCCCGCCGGCCGCGGTCTTGACCGTCCCGTACAGCACGTCCAGCCCGTCGAAGTCGTTGGCGGGGTTGGACAGGGTGATCGGGCCGGAGAGGTTCCGGTTGTTGTCTCCGGGGTGGCTGCTGGAGTTGGACTGCTTGGTCAGTTTGTGGCTGCCGGTGATCGTGCCGCTGACCTCCAGCGAGCCGTACGCCCCGCCCAGGTAGGAGTCGGCCGTCAGGGCCACGAGTCCGGCCAGTTCGGAGTCCTGGCTGCCCAGGGCCGACCCGCTCAGCTCCCCGCCGTTGAGGGTCACGTCCAGGTTCAGCCCCACGCCCGTGCCGGCGGCGACGTACACGGCCCCGCCGGGGTCGATGCGGACCAGCGGCTGCGCGCCGGCGGCATAGCTCTGCTGGGCCTCGACGCTCAGCCCGCCCAACAGCCAGCCCGTGGCCACGCCCGAGCAGGTGACCCCCACCGTGCCGGTGCCCAGGGCCTGGTCGGCCTGGACGCGCAGCCCGCCGCTGGCGACCTCCGTCCCGCCGGTGTAGGTGTTGCCCGCGTGGTTCAGCGCCAGGTTCCCTGTGTAGTTGTAGTATCCGAAGTCGGTGTTGGCCGTGCTGAGGCTCCCGGCGCCGGAGACCGTGCCGGTCAGGGTCAGGTGGCTGTCGCGGGAGCCGGAGAGGGCCACGTTGGCGCCGGCGGCGATCTCCACCTCGCCGGAGAAGGTGTGGTTCCCGCCCCAGTGCCCGTCGGCGCAGGAAAGGAACCCGCTGGCCGTGTACTCCACGTCCAGGCCCAGGGCCGCGGCGGTCTGCATCACCCCGCCGCCGTTGACGATGATCGCCGGCGGCGTGTCCAGGCCGTAGTCCTGGCTGACGGCGAAGCTCAGCTTGCCCGCGTCGATCGTCACCGTGCCGCTGCCCAAAGCCCGGTTGGCGTTGACCACCAGCGTCTGGGTGTAGCTGGAAGTCTTCAGCCAGGTGCCGCCCGTGTACGTGTTCTCGTGGGTGAGCTCGACCGTAAGGCCGTCCCAGTTGAAGTGGTCGAGGCACAAAACCTGGAGCTGTCCGGCGCCACTCACCGTGCCGGTGACGCTGAAACGATTGCCCCGGTAGCCGCTGAAGAGGGCGTCGCCGGCCAGGGTGATCTCGCCGGTGAGGTACCGCCAGTCGCCCTAGTGCGTCTCGCCCTGCCAGGTGGCGCCGTTGAGCACGATCGGGTTGTTGATGGTCGTGTTCCCGCCCGGATGCTTCACGACGGCGCCGACCGTGACCGTCACGACGGGATAGTCGCCCGGGGCCCCGAGGCTCGTGTTGGCCTTGGCCTGGCCCGTGGCGATCAGCGCGGTGTCGGTGGCGCTGTGGGGTATGTCGTTCGTCGGCGTCCACGCGCCCACGGTGTTCCAGTCCTGGTACGTCCCGTTCCAGGTGTAGTCCGCCGCACGGACCGTCCCCGCCACAACCGCGGCGAACACGACCGCCGCCCATGCAATCCTCATGCGTTTCATCGTGCACCTCCCTTGTCGATGTGTGCCCCGGCCGCTCGCAGCGGCACCAGCGCGCAGCGCACAACTGCCAACGCACTCACCTTTCTCATTTCCTGTTTCCTTTTCGCCTCACGTTGCCCTTGTAGAGTTGAACCGACAAACTGATTGGGCCTGCGGCGCTGCATCGGACGGGGAAAGGACCTCGACACAGGCGCCGGGCCTCTCGCTTCTCCGCCGAAGATTGTATCACGCCCTCCCGCCAGCCCCCGCGCAATAATGTGATTTTTCCTATCGCTCCGCAAGCCGCGCTCGGGGAGAGCCTTATGATTCCCGCTCCGGGCTCGAGCCCCTTCCGCCTTGCCCCGGCGCAGACGGGCCGCCGGGCTGCCCTCATGGCGCCGGCCGGGGGCCATTGGCCTGCTCCAAGCTGCCTGCAAGCTTCTCTGCCGGCGGGTCAGGTCTCCCGGGCGAGCAGCTTGAGTCTCAGCAGGAGCAGGGCGGTGCGAAGCTGGAGGTCTTCCTGGAGCTGCTGGGCGAGCAGGTCATCGAGGAGCTTCGGATCGACTTCCTTGAGGAGGTCGGTTTCCTGGCGGATCTCGGCCCAGCGGTTCATCTGGCGGACGGTCACGGGCACGGAGATGTGGGGGTCGACCCCCCAGAACTTCGCGCTGTTGGTGCGGTGGAGGCATCGCCCGGAGGGCAGGTAGTAGTAGGCGGTGGTGAGCTTCAGCTTGGCCGGCCTCTTCAACTGGAGGGGGATGAGGCGCTGGACGCTTCCCTTGCCGAACGTCCGCATGCCCACCAGGGTGGCCCGCCCCCAGTCCTTCATGGCCCCGGCGGCGATCTCGGCGGCGGAGGCGCTGAACTGGTTGACCAGGACCACCACCTCGCCGCGCTGGTACTCGCCCACGGCGGTGGCGAGCTTTTCGGACTCGGGCACGTTCCGCCCCTTGGTGCGGACGATCAGCCCGCGGTGGAGGAACTCGTCGGCGACCTCCACCGCCGCCGTCAGCAGCCCGCCGGGGTTGAAGCGCATGTCCACGATGACGCCCCTGGCCCCGGCGGCCTTTGCGGCCTGGAGGGCCAGGCGGATCTCCGTGGCGGTGTCCCGCGTGAACTGCGTGACGCGGACGTACCCGATGCCCCGGTCGGAATCCAGGAAGTACCCCCACTTCCCGTTGGGCAGCCGGCGCCACCCCTTGACCGTCTGGATGTGGATGCGGTCGCGGACGATGACGACGGCGAAGGGCTTGGAGACGCCGGCGCGGCGGATCGTCAGCGTCACCTTCGTGTGCTGCGGGCCGGTGATCCGCTTGACGGCGCGCTCCAGGCTGATGGTCCGGGTGGCCCGGCCGTCGACCTTCTCGATGTAGTCGCCGGCCCGGATGCCGGCGTGGAAGGCGGGCGTGTCGGCCAGCGGGGTGACCACCTCGATCGCCTCGCCGACCCGCTTGCGGATCTGCACGCCGATGCCGAAGAACGAGCCCATGGTGCGTTTGTTGAAGTCCTGGGCCTCGTAGGGCCAGATCATCGACGTGAACCGATCCAGGGCCGCGAGCATGGCCTCGGCGAACTCCATGTCCAGGACCTCCGAGGGCAGGGCGAGCGTGTCGTCGTTCAGGTCGTGCAGCGCGTTCAGCGCCTGGGTGACATCGAGGTGGTCCACCGTCGCCGCGTTCCGCAGCCGGTCGGTCTGCCCGTCCAGCCCCGAGACGAACTTCGATCGCTTCTGCTTCTGGCTCAGCCCCGGCAAGGCCTCGGCGGCCTGGGGGCTCTCCACCAGGATCTTCACGCCCTCCAGGGCGGCGATGCCGAGCTTCCGGTAGTCGGGCCTGTCCACGTAGCTGTCGCCGATCAGGCTGATGGCGTTGCGGATCATGGCGGTGTCGATGCCGACCAGCATCTCCACCCACCTGGGCTCATCGGCCGGGCGCGTCGCGGGGTCCTGCCCGTCGCCGCCCCCCGGCTGCGTCGAGGCCCCCGCCGCCGGCGCCTTCCGCCCGTACAGGCTGATCGCGTGGACGTGCCGAACGACCCGCTTCAACGCGTCCTTGTACGTGATGCTGTCCTCATCCAGGCTGCTCAGCCCCCCGCTGCCGTACACCGACAGCGCCTCGTTCCACTTGTCCTGCTCGATGAGCTCCTTGCCGTGGTCCTCGGCCTCTCGGATGAGCTGGCGGACCCAGGGCTGTTGGCGGAACCGCCCGTCGTCGCCGGAGAGCTCCTTGGCGTCCCTCGCGTGCCTGAGGGCCACCACCAGGGGCTCGCGAGCCGCCAGCACGCCCAGGTCGATCAGGGCGTCCTGGACCTTCTCGGCGGCCAGCTTGAGCTTCCGCCAGTCGCCGGGGAGCGATGCCTTCTGCCACGCCTTGCGGTAGGAGCCCAGCCCCCGCGCCAACTCCTCCGCGGAGGCCGAAAACGCCCTGCCCCACTCGCCCTGCCCGTCGCCGAGGAGCTTCCTGACCGAGGTGAGCTTCTTCTGGGCCCGCTGAATGTTCTCGCGGACCTTCTTCTGCATGTCGGCCGGACGCGTCGTCGGGCGGAACTCCAGGACGCCGTTGGCCTCCTGCACGGCGTCGGCAATGGCCCCCAGCCCGTCGTAGAGC
>CAZNSB010000201.1:8059-8899 GCA_964575155.1 uncultured Planctomycetaceae bacterium
TCGTAGAGCTTCTCGTCCAGCCCCGCCTCGATCAGCTTCGGGCGGTGCTTCGCCGCCAGCCGGGCCAGCCGAACACGCATCTCCGCCGCCGACAACTCGGACTGGCGTCCGGCGTCGGCCTCTACGCGGCTCTTGAGATACTCGGCGGTCAGCGTCCGGGCCTTGTCGGCGGCCTGTCCGGCCCTCTTGCCGGCAGGCGACTCCAGCAGCGACAGCCCCTGGCGGAACTCCCCGGCCAGCAGGTGCCGCAGGGCCTTGTCGCGGAGCTGCTTGAGATCGGCGGCCGGAGCGGTCGCCGCCGGCGCCGAGGCCGCCGACGCCCCCCCGCCCGTACGAGTCGCCACGCCCACCCCCGCCGGCGCCGCCGACGACACGGCCCACGCCGCCAGAAAGACTGCAAGACACCGCATCCATCTCACTACCGTGTCTCCCACTACTGTCCGGGCACAGGGCTTTTCCCGGGGATTAAACCTCTATAGGAGGCGCCCGTCCCCTTCAATTCTAACTTTTGCGGGGCCTCCACGCAAACCCGCCTCCGGGCGGGGGGTGCATTGAGCCTTGGGGCGTTTGGTGACACGGCCGTCTCGGCCGTGCCCACGGCCCGACAGCCAAGAGTGCCCGCTGGGAGGCGGGCAACCGTGCTACCAGCTCATCAAGCCCCGTTCTGAGGCATCCCCAAGACCTTAATGCACCTTAATGCAGCCAATCCGCACAATCTGCGTGACTGGACGCGCCCGAAAGGGTATGGTGAAGAGCACGTCCGGAACGGGCGGGCCAGGGAGCGAAACGCCATGATCCAGTGCGAGGACTGCGAGTTCTTCCATCGCGACGAGAAGGGGC
>CAZNSB010000202.1:0-8889 GCA_964575155.1 uncultured Planctomycetaceae bacterium
CCCCCGACGGCGACGGCGTGGTCCTCGGCGTGCACATCGCCGACGTGTCGCATTTCGTACCGGCCGGCGGCAAGCTCGACGAAGAGGCCCGGGAGCGCGGCAACAGCGTGTACTTCCCGCGCAGGGTCGTTCCCATGCTGCCGGAGGCGCTTTCCAACGGCGCTTGCAGCCTCCAGGCCGGCCAGAAGCGCTTCTGCAAGAGCGCCTTCATCCGCTACGATGCCGAGGGCAACGTGACGGGCGCCCGCCTGGCCGAGACCGTCGTCCGCTCGGCGAGGCGGCTGACCTACACCGAGGCGCAGGCGATCATCGACGGCAAGACCGGCGGCTACAGCCGGAAGGTCGTCCGGCTGCTGCGGCAGATGAACGAGCTGGCGCGGAAGATCGAGGCCCGCCGCCGGGCCGCCGGAATGATTCACCTCGATCTCCCCGCCGTCGAGCTCGTCCTGGATGACGCCGGCAAGGTCGCCGACGCGGCCCCCGAGGACGACTCCTACACCCACACCATCATCGAGATGTTCATGGTCGAGGCGAACGAGGCCGTCGCCAACGCCCTCGATCGCCGCAAGGCGGGCTACCTTCGCCGGATTCATCCCGAGCCCGACCCGGCCGATGGGAGGAAACTGGCCTCGTTCGTCCGCGTCTGCGGGCACAAGCTCCCGCGCGACCTCACCCGCAAGGACATCCAGCAGCTCCTGGCGGCGGTCAGGGGCAGGCCCGAGAGCTACGCCGTCAACCTCGCCGTCCTCAAGAGCTTCGAGAAGGCCGAGTACTCCCCCATGAAGATCGGGCACTTCGCGCTGGCCTCCGGGGCGTACTGCCACTTCACCAGCCCCATCCGCCGGTATCCGGACCTGACGGTTCACCGGCTGCTGCGCGAGGCGATCCGGAAGCGCCGCCCGGCGCCGTCCGACCTGGCCGAGCTGGTCGCGCTCGGGGAGCACTGCTCCACCGCCGAGCGCCGCGCCGAGGCCGCCGAGAACGAGCTCCGCTCCGTCCTCATCCTGCAACTGCTGGCGGGGAAGGTCGGCGAGCCCTTCGACGGGGTCGTCACCGGCGTGACCAACTTCGGGCTGTTCGTGGAGCTGCCGCGGTACATGATCGAGGGGCTTGTCCGGCTGGAGGACCTGGGCGACGACTGGTGGGAGGTCAGCGCCAAGCGGGGCGAGGTCCGGGGCGAGCGCACCGGCCGGCGGTATCGCATCGGCGACCTCTTTCCCGTCCGCATCCTTTCGGTGAACGTCGCCGCCCGCCAGTTGAACCTCGCCCCCGACACCTCCGACAAGAAGACCAAGCCAAAGAAGCGCCGCAAGTGACGACCCCCGGGCCGGTCACGCACCCAGGAGAAGGCGAGATGACAACGAAGGCGACAACGACGCTCGCGGTTTGCCTTGCCACTCTCATCGCCGCCGCGGCGGCGACGGCGACGCCGCCGACGCAGCTCCGGGCCTTCTTCCGCGAGGGCCAGACCTTCATCACCTGGAAGGAGGACAACTCCGTCAAGGGCGAGTCCTACCGCGTGTATCGCCTCGCCGAGCCGATTACCGCGGGCAACCTGCGCCATGCCAGGAGGCTGGGTGAAGTCCCCGAAGGCTCCTCCAGGTTCCGCGAGATGTGGAACCGCGACGGCAAGAGCCTGCTGAAGCCCGAAGAGCACGAGGCCTTCATGGCCGGGCGGGTGATCCCGCGGCTGGTCATTCACCCGATCAAGCAGGGCGAGAAATGCAAGATGCTCGCGGAGGACACCGGGCTGTTCGTGTGGACGGCCAGGGGCCACCAGCCGGTGAATGTCTACTACGCCGTCACCACCGTCGCCGGCGGGAAGGAGGACAGGACGGTCGGGCGGGGCAACTCCGCCGGGCCGGTCGAGGAGGTCAACCAGCCCATCGGCGCGGTGCGGTACTACCTCGAGCCGGGCCGGGGAGACGAAAGGCAGGCCCGCGAGTGGTACATCATGTGGATGGACTACCAGTTGTGGAACCCGCACTACCTCGGCTATGCCTTCCCCTTCGCCGTGACGGTCCGGGATTTCAAGCAAGGCGAGCATCCCCCGCCGGTGCACCTGGACGGCATCGGCACCATGAACGTCTTCACCGGCGACTGGACCAACTTCGGCCTGGCCGACCTGGCCGCAAATGCCACCAACCACGCCACCTGGTACTTTGGCTACGGGCGGACGATCCGCGACGGCCAAAAGGGCGCCGACCGCAAGGACACCATCTGCAACTACATGCAGTACCGGCTGCTCCAGGCGGCGCTGTGGGTCCGGCGGAAGTACAAGATCACCGACCCGCGCTTCGTCATCCACGGCAACTCCATGGGCGCCAGCGGGGCCATCGGGCTGGCCGTCAACTTCCCCAAGCTCGTCACCGCCATCTGGGCCAACCAGGGGCTCACACGCTACACCGACATCCTCCGCCGAGCCGACGACCCCGAGCCCATGTGGACCGAGAGCATCTGGGGCAACTACGGCCATCCGAAACACAAAAACCCGGTCAGGTTCCTGCAGTTCGTCGACCCCCGGCTGGACTGGGCGGCCAAGCTCAACGGCCGGAGCGTCTACGACGTCCGCGACGCCGCCAAGATGCTCGCCGAGCACGTCGGGGAGGACTTCCCCCTCCTGGTCATCGGGCACAACTTCCAGGACGATTCCATCCCCGCCTACTCCCAGGCGCTGCCCTTCGAGAAGTACATCCGCAACTCCCGCCACTGCTTCAGCTACACCCTGGCCAAGGGCTCCCATAGCTGGGGCGATGCCTGGGCCAACGAGCGGATGATCTGGCTGGTGCGGCACGACGAGTCGCGCCCGGGCTTCTCCAACGTCCCGGCGATTACCGGCTGGCGCTACGGCAAGAAGGACCCCACCTCCCGGACCTACATGTACAAGGTCCGCTGGGGCGTCCAGGCCCACCCCGTCGGCGGAAAGGCCGTCGCCGAGAACGCCGGCTCCTGGTCGCTGCCGATCATCCACGAGGCCGAGGCTCACCAGGAGGCGGACTACGCCGTCGACGTCACCCCGCGGAACCTCCAGAAGCTCAAGGTCAAGGCCGGCGAGAAGTTCACCTACCAGATCAAGACGCTGGACGGCTCGAAGGTGGAGGCGTCCGGCGAGATCATCGCAGACCGGCACAACCTGCTGCTGGTCCCGAAGGTCCCCATCCGACGCAGCGGGGCCCTGGTCGTGGTCAAGCGGAAGTAGGGCGTGCAACTGGTTGCACGCCGAACGGATGGTCCGGACGATTGCGCGTGCAAGACCTCGCCTTCGGCGAGGACTTGCACGCCCTACGAGCTGTGGTTAAATGGTCGGGTGAAGGTGACGCATCCAAGAGGTGAGCACATGCGTTTCGTGAAGATGCACGGGATCGGGAACGACTACGTGTTCGTGGATTGCTTCGAGCAGGAGGTGTCGGCCCCGGCGGAGCTGGCGGTGCGGATCGCCGACCGCCACTTCGGCGTCGGCGGCGACGGGCTCATCCTGATCCTGCCGGCGCAGAAGAAGAGCGACCACGCCCGGATGCGGGTGTTCAACGCCGACGGCTCGGAGGCCCAGATGTGCGGCAACGGGATCCGCTGCGTGGGCAAGTACGTTCGCGACCACGGGCTCTCCGACGCCAACCCGCTGCGGATCGAGACGGGCGCGGGAATCAAGACCATCGAGCTGATCCTGGATGGCGCCGGCCGGGCCGCCGCTGCCACCGTCGACATGGGCGAGCCCGTCCTCACCGCCGCCGATGTCCCCGTGAACATCCCCCGCGACCGCGTCGTCGACGCGCCCATGCCCGTCGGGCGGTACAACTTCCAGATGACCTGCGTGTCCATGGGCAACCCGCACGCCGTCATGTTCTTCGACGACGTGGCGTCGCTGCCGCTGGCCGAGATCGGCCCCGCCGTCGAGCGCAGCCCGCTGTTTCCCCAGCGTACCAACGCCCACTTCGTGCAGGTGCGCTCGCCCGGCGAGGTGACCGTGCGGACGTGGGAGCGCGGCAGCGGGATCACGCTGGCCTGCGGGACGGGGGCCTCCGCCGTCTGCGTCGCCGGCGTGCTCACCGAACGCACCGCCCGCGAGGTCCTCGCCCACCTCCCCGGAGGCGACCTGAACCTCGAGTGGCGCGAAGCGGACAACCACGTGTACATGACCGGCCCGGCCGTCGAGGTCTTCACCGGCGACTGGCCGGAGGATTGAGCAGGGTGCCATGCCGGGTGCCACCTGCCTGCCTGCCCACCTGCGGTAGGCAGGCGGGCGGCAAGCAGGCCACCGGCCTCCTGCTGTTGGGTGCCATGGCGGGCGCTGTTTCCCGCCATGCGGGTCAGCCATGCCGGTCAACATGGCGGCAGACGACGGCCGCCATGGCACCCGAACTCGCAATATCGAAATTGAAGGACTACTACCAGCCGCCATGCGCCTTGATGAGCTCGGCGAGGCGGGCCGGCCGGAGCGCGTCGAGAGAATCCACGACGAGGTGGGCGTGGGCGAGCTTCTGGCGCCGGGCGGTGCCGGTCAGGGCGACCGAGGCCATGCGGGCGCGGTTGGCGCCCTCGATGCCGGCGGGGGCGTCCTCGACGACGGCGCAGCTCTGCGGGGGCACGCCGAGCTTTTCGGCGGCCTTGAGGAAGACCTCCGGGTCGGGCTTGCCGCGGGTGACCTCCGCGCCGGTGACGGCGGCGCTGAAGCACTCGCCCAGGCCCAGCCCGTCCAGGGCCACGGCGACGTTTTCCGGCGGGCCGGAGGACCCCACCGCCAGCTTGAAGCCGGCGGCGTGCAGGGCGCGGATCAGCTCCCGGGCCCCATCCATGGCGGGGAAGTCTTTGGAGATGATCTCGCGGTACAGCGCTTCCTTGCGGTCGTCCATCTCGGCGATCCGCTCGTCCGGCGGCGGGTCGGGCCAGAGGTTGGCGATGATGTCCCGGCTGGTGCGTCCGAAGGTCGCCGCGAACTGCCGCTCGGTGAACTCGAACCCGCACTCCCGCGCCAGCGCCAGCCAGGACGCGAAGTGCGCGCGGTAGCTGTCCACCAGCACGCCGTCCATGTCGAAGATCACGGCCAGTTGCCTGCTCACGGGCGAGTCTTTCATGAGGGACCCTACCTTAATGCCAGCCGCCCCGGCCGAACAGCCGGAAACCGCCGGCCGCCACCGCCTGGGATTCGACGCCGTCTTCGGATAACATGCCTGCAGGGAAAGGCCAAGGAAGATGAGTCCTGAGAGAGTCCGTGCCCGCGCCGCCGCGGCGCTGGTGGGATGCCTTCTGGTTCTGCCGGCGGGGGCCCCGGCCCAGGAAAGGCCCCTGCTGATTCCCGCGCCGGTGAAGATGACGGTCGGCAAGGGGCGTTTCCTCCTGACGCCGGGCGCGGGCATCTTCGTCCAGAAGGGCTCGCCGGAGGTCAAGGCGGTGGGGGAGTACCTTGCCGAGCGCCTGAGGCCGGCGACCGGGTATGCCCTGAAGGTTTCCGAGGCCGGTGCCGCCGATCCCCCGGCGGGCGGCATCCTGCTGACCGCCGCCGGGGGCGAGAAGTCGCTGGGGGAGGAGGGGTACGAGCTGGCGGTGACCGGCCGATCGGTGGTGCTGCGCGCCCCGGGGGCGTGCGGGATGTTCCGCGGGGTGCAGACCATCCGGCAGCTTTTCCCGCCCGCCATGGAAAGCGGCAAGAAGGCTCCCGGCGAGGTGAAGTGGGCCATCCCCTGCGTGCGGATCGTGGACAAGCCCAGGTTTTCCCGGCGGGGGATCCTGCTGGACCCGGCGCGGCGCTTCCTGACCAAGGAGTTCCTCAAGCGCTACGTGGACCTGCTGGCCTACCACAAGATGAACGTCCTCCACCTGCACCTGACCGACGACCAGGGCTGGCGGTTGGAGATCAGGAAGTACCCCAGGCTCACGGAGGTCGGCGCCTGGCGGGGCAAGGGCGAGGGGCGTCACGGTGGCTTCTACACGCAGGCCGACATCCGCGAGATCGTCGCCTACGCCGCCGGCCGGTACGTCACCGTCCTGCCCGAGATCGAGATGCCCGGGCACGCGTGCGCGGCCCTGGCGGCGTATCCGGAGCTGTCCTGCACGGGCGGGCCGTTCGCCGTGTCCACCCGGTGGGGGGTCCACCGCGACGTCTTCTGCGCCGGGAATGACAAGACGCTCGAATTCCTCACCGACGTCCTCTCGGAGGTCATCGAGCTGTTTCCCTCGCCGGCCATTCACATCGGCGGCGACGAGGTCCCCAAGGCCCGCTGGAGCCGGTGCCCCAAGTGCCAGGCGCGGATCAAGGCCCGGAAGCTCAAGAACGCCGACGAGCTCCAGTCCTGGTTCATCAAGCAGATCGCCCGCTTCCTGCGGAGCAAGGGCCGCCGCCTCATCGGGTGGGACGAGATCATGCGCGGCGGACTCGCCGAAGGGGCGGTCGTCCAGTCCTGGCACGGGCACCGCCCGGCGGCGGCCGCCGCAAGGGCCGCCCACGACGCCATCCTGTCCCCCACCAGCCACTGTTACTTCGACTACGGCATCGGCCGGATCAGCCTGCGGAAGGTCTATGCCTTCAATCCCCTGCCGGTCGGCCTCACCGATCGCCAGACCGGCCATGTCCTCGGCGGGATGGGAAACATGTGGGGAGAGCGGGCGCCGCAGGACAAGGTGGACGAAAAGCTCTTTCCCCGCACGCTGGCCCTGGCGGAGGTGCTGTGGACGGCCCCGGCGGATAGGGACTTCGATGAGTTCAAGGCCCGGGCGGAGGCCCACAGGGGTCGGCTGGAGCGGATGGGGGTGGTTTGCGGGGCGGCGGGGAAGTAGGCCTCCGGTGCCTCGGGGCGCGGGCGATGCTCCCTGTTTTCGGGCAGGGCGGGTATAATGCCCCGCTTTGCGGTCCGCCGAACGAGACAGAGTTGAGGAGATTTTTCCGTGAGCCCTTCCAGGAAGCGTTACGCCGTCGTCGGCGTCGGCAGCCGAAGCGGGATGTACACCCGCGCCATCACCGACACCCACAAGCAGTTCGCCGAGCTGGTGGCGATCTGCGACAGCAACCCCGCCCGCATGGCCTTGTGCAATCGCAGGCTGCCCGAGGGGCACCCCACGGTGCCGATGTACGCCCCCGGCGACTTCCAGGAGATGATCGCCGAGACCGGACCCGACACGGTCATCGTCGCCAGCATGGACGTCACCCACAGCGACTACATCGTGGCGGCCCTGCGGGCCGGCTGCGACGCCGTGACCGAAAAGCCCATGACCACCGACGAGCGCCGCTGCGCGGCGATCCTCGAAGCCGTCCGCGACACCGGGCGGAAACTCCAGGTCACCTTCAACTACCGCTACGCCCCGCCCCGATCGCAGGTGAGGGAGCTGCTGGCGGCGGGGTCGATCGGAACGCCGCTCAGCGTGGATTTCCACTGGATGCTCGACACCCGCCACGGTGCCGACTACTTCCGCCGGTGGCATCGCCGGCGGGAGAATTCCGGCTCGCTGCTGGTGCACAAGGCCACGCACCACTTCGACCTGGTCAACTGGTGGCTGGGGGCGCGACCGGTGGAGGTGTACGCCGCGGGGGGGCGCAACTTCTACACGCCGCGGACGGCCGACGAGCAGTTCGGCCTCTCCGGGCGGTCCCAGCGCTGCCACACCTGCACCTGCCGGGACAAGTGCCCCTTCTTCCTCGACCTCACCGGCCACGAGGACCTCAAGGCCATGTACCTCGACTGCGAGGGCGAGGACGGGTACTTCCGCGACCGCTGCGTCTTCAGCGACGAGATCGACATCTGGGACACCATGAGCCTCACCGTCCGCTACGACTCCGGCGCGACCATGAGCTACTCGCTCAACGCCTTCATGCCCCTCGAAGGCTACGTGATCGCCTTCAACGGTAACGCCGGTCGGCTGGAGCACCGGGCGTGTGAGAACACCTACATCAGCGGCGACGGCACCGTGCCCGGGGAGCTGACCCGCGGCAACGTCTCCATCACGCTGACCCCCGCCTTCCAGCCCCCCCGCCGGATCGAGGTCCGCACCGGCCACGGCGGGCACGGCGGGGGCGACTCGCCGCTGCTGGACGACGTCTTCCGTCCCGATCCCCCGCCCGACCCCCTCGCCCGAAAGGCCGGGCACGTCGACGGGGCCTACTCCATCCTCACCGGCGTCGCCGCCTGCCGCAGCATCGACACCGGCAGGTGCGTCCGCATCGCCGAGCTCGTCGACGAGTCGCTGCTTGCCTGACCCCCGCCCCCGAGGTTTTTTCGCAACGAATGTTGCGTCTTGGCAACGCCGGGCCCGCGGCGCGCCGATATCTTGGGTGGACGGGCCGTGGATGCTCTCCCCGGCCCGGCGACGGGAGGCCGGCCATGACCGAATCGACCGGGACGACCGCGGCGACGGCGACCATCCTGCTGATCGACAGCGATTCGGAGGTGTTGGCGCCGATGGCGGGTTTGCTGTCGGCGGAGGGCCATCGCCCGCTGCGGGCCGGGTCCGTCGCCGAGGCCCTGGCGCTGCTCGCGGAGGAGCCCGTGCAGGTGGTCATCGCCGAGTTCCGCATGCCCGCCGGCGGGGGGCTGGAGCTGCTCCAGCGGGTCCGGGCGGATTACCCCGAGGTGGTGGTGGTGTTCATGACGGACTACGGCTCGATCGAGTCGGCGGTGGCAGCGATTCGCCGTGGCGCGTACGACTACCTGACCAAGCCGATCGTCGACGACGATCTCCGCATGGTGGTGGGGCGGGCGCTTCAGCAGCAGGTGCTGGTGGCGGAGAACCGCCGGCTGAAGGCGGCGTCGGCGGGGGGCGCGTTCGATCGGATCGTGGGGCAGGATCACCGCATGATGAAGGTCTTCGAGCTGATCGACGCCGTCGCCGACAGCCGGACCAACGTCCTCGTCACCGGGGCCTCCGGGACGGGCAAGAGCCTCGTGGCGCGGGCCCTTCACG
>CAZNSB010000203.1:0-8879 GCA_964575155.1 uncultured Planctomycetaceae bacterium
GGATGACCTCGGTGCCGGTGATGTCGGAGGGCATGAGGTCGGGGGTGAACTGGATTCGGGCGAAGTCCAGGTGGAGGCACCGGGCCAGGGAGGAGACCATGAGGGTCTTGGCCAGCCCGGGGACGCCCTCCAGGATGGCGTGCCCTCGTGCGAAGATGCACATCAGCAGCTCTTCCAGGACGGCCTCCTGCCCGACGATGGCCTTGCCCATCTCCTGGCGCAGGGTCCGGTAGGCGTCGGTCAGCCGCTCCACGGCGGCGACGTCCTGGTCGGTCATCTCGGCGGCGGGCGGGGCCGGGACCACCTCGGCGTCGTCGGGAATGTGGATCTTCTCTCCGCAGGCGGGGCACTTGCCGTCCTTGCCCTTCAGCCTGTCCTCCACCTGGAGCTGCTTTCCACAACGGCAAGTGATGATGATCGGCATCGCTCGGTCTCCATTGGAACAAGGGGTCCAAGGCTAACGCTGACAAATGGGCAGGTACCCGTACGGCAACTGAAGGATCATCGTCGCGATCGCCGTGCCGTACGTCGTGCCCACCATGTCGCCCATCCAGAAGCCGTCCACGTTCTGCGTCTTCCGCAGCCGGTCGCGGATCTTCGGATAGTAGTCCCGCCAATCTTTCCCCCCGCGCTGGTACATCCCCTGGGCCATGTAGAAGTGCGTGTAGAACCAGTGCCCGCTGCTCTGGGTGACGCTGACCCTGCTCTTGCAGTACTTCACCAGCTTCTCCACCATCTTGGCCTCTTCGCCGATCCCGCCGGTCTGGCGGTCGTAGACGCCGGCGGCGTAGAAGCAGGCGATGGCGGCGGCGGAGATGGCGGGCCTGGAGGATCCCCGGCTGCGAGCGGAATAGCAGATTCCCCCGTCGGGCTGCTGGCAGTACTTGAGGTATGCGACGGCCCGGTCGATGGTGCTCTTGGGGACCTTGATGCCGACGTTCCGGCAGGCGCGGAGGGCCTGGAGCTGGGTGACGGTCACCGAGCCCTCGTCCGCCCGCTGGGCCGGCGTGTAGATCCACCCCCCGGCGTGCTTCTTGGCGGCGCCGAGGTCCGACTGGCACTTGGCCGTCAGCACCACCGCCTTGTCCAGCACCCTGCGGATCCGCTCGCCGAAGTCCTTGTTCCGCTCCACCCCGTAACAGGTCGCCAGGAACAGCATGCTGAACCCGTGCCCGTACATGCTCCGCGACTCCCCCGTCGGCCCGCAGATCAACCCGTCCTTGCTGGCCTCGGCCAGCCGGAGGACGTAGAGCATCGCCTTCTTGACGTTCTTTGCGTACGGCCCGGTCTCCGGCGTCGACCCGGACGCCATCAGCGCCAGGCCCCCCAGAGAGGTCATCACCGCCGGGTAGTTGTACCCCCCGTACCCGCCGACGTTGGTCCAACTGCCGTCGCCCTTCCGCTGCGTCCGGACGAGGTACTGGAGGCCCTTGTCGATGGTCTTGACGGTCTGGGGGGTCATCATGTCGGGGAGGACTCGGCTGGGTGCGGCGGCGCGGGCCTGGGGCGAGGGTCCGCCCGGGGACCGGCCGAAATCGCCCGCCGCCGTCAGCAGCGCCGCCACCAGCGCGCCCGTAAGCAGGATGGCTTTCTTCTGGTTCATGGGCTCCGACCTCTTGCCTTCTTGCCGTACACCTGAAGGGCCGCGTAGGTCTCCAGCAGCATCCGCCCGTCGGTGATCACCGGCCCGCCCAGCCACATGTGCCGCAGGTGGTCCAGTCGACGAATGCCGGGCTTGATCTGGACGCCGGGAATCTCGACTTTCTGGACGGCCCTTCCCGTTCTGCCCTCCACGAGCATCGCGGTGGAGGGGCGATTGTAGTGCTGCTTGACCAGGACCCCGACGTGGTCCCGGCAGACCTCGATGGGCATGACGTACAGGTTCGTCGCCGCCCCCGCCCCGGACAGCTTGGCCGACCACAGCAGCTTCCCGCTCGCCAGGTCAAATGCCTGGAGGCTGGGGCCGCGGACGTAGCTCAGCCGGCCCATGTACACCGCCTGGCGGCTGCTGCTGTTCGCCATCCCGGCCACGACGTACAGCCGCCCGCCCACCACGCGGGCGCCGCAGGGCACCGCCGCGTTCCCGCCCACCGAGCGGGTCTGGAACGACCGGACGATCCGCCCGTACTCCGCCAGGCTGCGAAGCTCGATCAGCCCGCTCTGGTGGTTCGGCGAGACGATCACGTGCGTGCTGGTCGCGGCCAGGACGACCGGCTGGAGGTTCTGGGCCAGTCGAACCGACCAGATGTTCTGCTTCATTCCCATGACGGGCTCCACCAGCCGGAGCGACCGCCCGTCGCAGATGATCACCAGCCCGTCCGGGGTCAGGAGCGCCTGCCCCCGCCCGCGGGCGAGCGGGATGGTTCCAAGGGTCCTTTTCCGCCCGAGATCGAAGACGGTGGCGTGCCAGTCGGTGCGTCCGTGGATCGTCAGCAGCAGCCCGCCGCTGATCTGGGGGGCGGCTCGCCACGGCAGGTCCCCGCGGGGGACGCTGTGAGCGAAGGCCTGCTTGCCGGTGCGGAGGTCCAGCCCCGTCACCCCCCCGGTGCTGTTGAGCACCACCAGCCTGTCCTCCCCCATGGCCATCCAGTTCAGCCCGCTGACCAGCGACTCGCCGGCGTTCCGCCGCCACAGCAGCTTCCCCGTCCGGACGTCCAGGCCGTAGAAGCCCGCCCGGCTGGACATCGCGAACACGGAACCGTCGCTGCTGAGCCCCCCCAGCATCGCCGATGACCACGACGAAAAGCCGTACCGATACAGGCGCTTGGCGTCCAGCGGCAGCGGCGCCTCCCACCGCTTGCCCGACTGGAAAGAACCCGCCGACGGGTCGAACAGGCTCAGCCGGCTCCCGTTCAGCACGAACACCGACCGCCCCGCCCGAATGGCCCGTCCCTCGCTCCCCCGGAGGATGATCGAGTCTCCCTTGACCTCGTACAGCTTCTCCAGCGGCGGGCGGATCGACGCCAAGACCGGCGGCGACGCCGGACGGGGATGACGAACACCGCTATCGAAACGCTTCAACACCTCCCCCAGAGACCCCGATACCCCCCCGAACGACACCGGGGTCGTCGGCGAGACGCCGGAGAGCCCCTGGAGGCCCAGCCAGACGATCCGCGGGTTCATCTCCCGGTACACCATGGCCAGCCCGAGCGCTGCGGAGGGGCCCAGCCCGCTGGCGGGGTACTCCCGGCTGACTCGGCTGAGGTACTGCCCGGCCCGGCTGAGGACCTGGGTGCGTGCGGTCTTTGGGGAGCCGAGGGCCTTTCGGTAGAGGGATTCGCCGGCCCGGAGGAGGGCCATGGGGGCGAAGCTGCTGTGGGGGTAGGTGGCGACGACGCGGACCATGGCGTCGGGGTTGTCGGCGCCGACGGCGGCGGCCAGGTCCGCCTTGGCGCGGGCGTCGAAGGCGGCGTAAAGGCCCTGCCCGTGGGCGTCGATCAGCCCCTTGATCAGCTTCTGCCCCAACTGCGCCCCGGTGAACCGCAGCGTGCGGGCGTCGTCGCGGACGAGCGGGTCGGCGGCGGCGCCGATCTCCACGGCCACCATGTCGGTGCCGGCATATTCGCTTGCCAGCTTCTGGGCCAGGGCGGCGGCATCGGCGTGCCGCCCGATGCGCCCCTGGTACTTCGCCATGCGCAGGAGCATTTCGGCCCGGCTGCGGTCGCTGTAGGTGTAGCCTTCGGCCGTTCTGAGCAGGGTGTGCATGCCCGCGTTGGAGGGCGCCCTGTTGGCCAGCGAGACGTACGTCCGGTACAGCCCCTGCCCGATGCGGTCCACCAGCGTGGTCTGCTTCCCCTGCCGGGCCAGCGCCTGGGCCTTCCGCAGATCCCCCAGGGCCTCCGCCGGGCGGTGTGAGTTGAACGCGCTCATGCCGCGCTGATACAGCAGCCCCGCCCGGTCCTTCGCCGGGGTCTTGTTGATCCGGGCGGTAAGCTGCCTGTGGGCTTCCTCGAAGGTGAAGTACGCCGACACGCCCGCCGCGTTCGCCGCCAGCAGCTTCCCGTCCACGCACACCAGGTTCCCCAGCAGCCCGGTCTTCTCGTCCACCAGTTGCTGAGGAACCACCGAGTAGTCCGCCAACGAAACGATCACCACCTGCCCTCGCCCCGACGCCAGAATCGCATCACGGGTGACCGCCGGCCGGCCGTGAATGCTCCCCACCTTGCGACCCGCCTGCCCCTCCGACCACACCACCCGACCGCTCGAGACGTCCACCACCCGCAGCCCGGGCCCCGCCAGCAGGACGCGGGCCTCGTCCACCGACGTCAGGTGCCGCTGCTTGCCCCGGTCCAGCCCCTGCTTCCAGACCGGCTCGCCGGTGTCGGCCCGCAGGGCCAGCACCCTCTCGCTGTCGGCCGGCAGGAAGATCGCGCGCCCCCGGGTGACCACCACCGGGTTGGGCGGATAGGTGGGGGTCCCCGGCTGGGGCGGGTGGTAGGACCGCCGCCCGGAGCGGGCGGGCTGGTTCAGGCTGCTGTCATACTGGTAGGCCCAGAGGCCCCGGCCGGTGTCGGCCTCGAACCCCGCCACCACCCCGGCGTTCGTGCACACGAAGACACGCCCGTCGGCGACGGCCGGGGCGCTGCCCCGGTCCCGCAGAGAGCCTATGTTGTACGGATAGTAGTTCCGGGCGGGCCCCGCGGGCGTCTGGCTGACCTCCGCCGGCCTCGGCCAGAGCATCCGCCCCGTGTCGGCGTCCAGGCAGAACAGGTGGTAGGTCTGCATGTGCTCGCCCACCACGTACAGCCTCCCGGCCACGTACGTCGGGGCGCTGAGGAACTTGCACGCCTGGAGGATCTCCGGCCGGCCGGGCTCGTCAGTGCTCCAGACCAGCTTGCCCTCCCCCGTCAGCGACAGCGCCCGGAGCACCGAGTTGTCGGGCTCCTGGGCGGTTTGCGTCCCCGGGCGATAGGACCTGACCTGGAGGGGGGGGCGGAACCGGCCGACGGCGAAGACCTTGTCGCCCCCGGCGGTCAACGCGCACCGCCCGCGGTTCTCCACCCCGGGCAGGTACCCGATGCGGCTGTACCCGATGCGGTGCCGCGAGGCGGGCAACTGCACCCGACGATACAGCGGGAAGTCCTCGAAGGTGTCCCACAGCTTCTCCCCGGTCAGCAGGTCGTACGCCACCACCGACTCCGCCGCGCGGAGGATGACGGCCGTGCCCACCACCACCGGGTGGAGGATCGCCGGCAGCACGCTCCGCTGCTTCCTGCTGCCGGCCTGGTAGGTGTACATCACGTGGCCTTCTTCGAGCTTGAACCCCGCACCCGGGGCGCGCGTGATCACCGACCCGCGATGAACCACCGGGCGGAGATGCTGAAGGGACCCGATGAGGGTCTTGAGGTTGGGGTTGACGTCGAGACTGCCTCCGGGCCTGGACCAGCGCGGCTTGAGGGTGGGCTCCCGGCAGGGGCTCATGACGGCCAGCCCGTCCGGGGCACCGGCCAGCGAGGTCCACCCCGACACCACCATGGGCCCGGCGGCGAATCTCGGCGGCCGGTCGGCCAGCACCTTCTCGGCGAAGGCCAACGCATTGGCCATCTTCCCCCCCAGCCGGCAACGCGCGCCGGCGTGCTTCGCGCGGAGCCGCTCCATCGCCTCCCCCGCCCGCTGCGCCTCCCCGGCAAAGTGGTGCGCCACCGCGATCTTCACCAGCAGCGCCGCCGCGTCCAGGTCGCTGCCGCGGTATCCGAAGAGGATGTCCCTCCAGCACCGGGCGGCCTGGGAGAACTGGCCCCGATCGAACAGCACCGTCCCCAGCAGGTTCAGGGCCTCGTCGCCGTGGGCGGTGTGGAAGTAGCGCCGGACGACGTCGCGCAGGTCCGGGTCGTTGAGGTCCTCGGCGGCGCGGCGGAGCAGCTCGTCGGCCTCGGGATCGTACAGACGCCGGTACAGCGCCATCCCCTTCGTCGGCAGGTCGCAGATCACCCGCGACGCCCGCGCCGCCAGCGAGACGTACAGGTGCCCGTCGTCCGTCGGAACGAAGCACTGCTCCGACCGGTTCAGCAGCGCCTGGAGGATCTCGATCGCCGCGTGGTAGTCCTGCTTCCCGATCATCTCCTGGGCGCGCTGCACGTAGCTGGCCATCTCGTCGTCGGCGTTGACCAGCGGGATCGGCTTGGGCGAGCCGCTGTCGGCGGCCTGAAGCGCCGACGGACCCGCCCCGGCACCCAACACCCCCCCCAGGGCCGCCAGCAACGCGGCGGCCGCGGCTGTGGAGGCAGTATTCATCCTCCTGCCAGGCATGGACCTTCCCGTGGAGATTCAGGAGGCGCGGCCGCCGTCTGCGGCTTCCGTCGCCCAACCGCCAGCTCTTTCCCAAACCCGCGCAACGTCGGAATGTTATGATACCCGCACCGTTCCGGGCGCAAACCCACGGTGCTCATTATAACTCAGACGCACCCCCGGCGTAAGAAGTTCCCCAAAATCCGCGAAAAGCTCCCCACTTGACGCCGGCCGACGCCGCCGATAGCCTGCCTGCTCATGCAGCCCAGCATCGCCGTGATCATCCCGTGCTTCAACGAGGAGCCCACCATCGGCAAGGTCGTGGACGACTTCCGCCGCGCCGTCCCGGAGGCCGACATCTACGTCTTCGACAACATGTCCACCGACCGCTCCGCGGAGATCGCCGGCCAACACGGCGCCATCGTCCACCGGGTCAAGCTCCGCGGGAAGGGCCAGGTCGTCGCCAGAATGATGGAATCGGTCCCCGCCGACATCCAGGTGATGGTCGACGGCGACGACACCTACCCCCCCGACGCCGCCAGGGGGCTCATCCAGCCCCTCCTCGACGAACAGGCCGACATGGTCGTCGGCACCCGTCTGGGCGAATACGGCCCGAAGGCCTTCCGCCCGCTGCACGTCGTGGGCAACCGCCTCGTCCGCGGGCTCATCAACCTCATCTTCCGCTGCCGGCTCACCGACATCATGAGCGGATATCGCGCCTACACCGCCGAACTGGCCCGAAACGTGCCCGTCACCGCCGTGGGGTTCGAGATCGAGACCGAGCTGACCCTCCAGGCCCTCTACCACGGGTTCGTCGTCAGGGAGGTGCCCGTCCGCTACCGCCGGCGCCCCGCCGGGAGCCTCTCCAAGCTGAGGACCTTCCGCGACGGGTTCCGCGTCGTCTGGACCATCTTCAACATCTTCCGCTCCGTCAAGCCGCTCACCTTCTTCGGCTCCCTCGCCATCCTCGCCATGCTGCTGGGAATCCTCTGCGGGCTGCCCGCCATCGTCCAGTACTTCGACCACGGCCGGGTCGAAAGCTTCCCGCTGCTCTTCGTCGGCGTGGGGCTCGTGATCATCTCCTTCGGCCTCACCGCCGTGGGCGTCCTGCTGCACACCGTCAACGTCCGCCTCAAGGAGATCACCTCCCTGATCCGAAAGGCCCCCCCCTTCCGCCGCCCCAAGTGACGGGCATACGCCCCCGACCCGCCCTCAACCCCGAAGACCTCCCGCGCCTTGGCAGGCCGGCGGCCTGGGGCGTAGCCAGGGAGGGCGAGCAACTCGGTTGCTCGCGCGAATCATCACCGGGGCTCGGCGTTTTGCGCTTTCGCGGGGCTCGGCCCTGGCGTATCATATCAGCGGCATTCGATGAGATGGTGCTGCCCGGACAGCCGGGCCCCGGACCGCTGCGACGTCACCGGCGACGGCGACGTGGACATCAACGACTACACCAAGGTGGTCAACGACTACAACCAGAAGGACGCCCGGGTGAACGACCCGCTGGTGAGCCACCCCCGGCTGGCCTCGGCCGGCGGCCTGGACGACACCGACCGCATCCTGCCGGTGGGCGTCTGCGACTTCGGCCACCAGGGCCTCCTTCACGACAAGGAGTTCGGCCTGGTCTACAACCGCGCCCGCTACCTCCACCCCCGCCTCGCCCGGTTGACCACCCGCGACGCCATCGGATAGACGGAATCCACTTCGGCACTGGAGGCGGATTCATGGCGGCCAACGGCGGCGGCCATGGCACCGCCAGAGGCGCGGGGGCGGTTTTCCCTGATTTTTTCCGCGGCCGGGGCGGCGGGCGTGTTTCCGGGGTAACGGCTTTGAGGCAATTGGCTTACGCTGATTCTGCCGGGCGATTGACGGCACTACATAAGGGGTGGGGGGAGGATCCGCCTGCGGCGGGCGGGTGGCGGATTGACGCTGCCGGGCGGGTCTTTGACAAGTGATCGGGTTTACCCGGAGCAGTTCACCGCCGAGAGCGCTGAGAACGCCAAGAAGGAAAGAACTTGCTCAAGACGGCTTCTTTCGGTGTAACCTCTTTTGGACAAGGGAGTTCGGCGCACTCCGCGCCGTCCGCGGTGAAGGGTTTTCCCGGTGCGGCGACGGGTAAAAGGCCTACTTATGAGGTCCTTTCCAGAAAAGGACTTACGGCGCTTTCGGCGAGAAGATTTTTACCAATGGCCGGGCGGGTGGGCCTTTTGTAGCTCTTTGACAAGCAAGGCGTTGCGCGCGAAAAGTGGTGTTGCGGGACAGGTAGAAGCGTTTACTAATGGCAATCTGGGCAAGCTGGGGCGCTGGGGTAGTCGTCGATGATCATCGGCCTTCGCAGCCGGTCGCAGTAGACCGGGTTATTCGGATAGTCTCTAAAAGGGGGCAGAACAGAGTCACCTCGCTGACGCGATAAGCCCCCGCTGGCGCGGGCGGAAGTGACCTGCCCGTGGGCGCGGCGGTCGGTGGGGTCGTCGGATGCGGCGCCCTACGCCGCCGCGGCGGCGGCCGGGGCGGACGGGATCACGCGGAGCCGGACCGTCCGGGCCGGGACGCGGAGGACGCTGTCCATTCCGAACCGTCCCGGCTCCACCCCGAAGGCGGCGAAGTCCGTGTACCAGACGCCGTCGGCGACGTAGCGAAAGCGGTAGTCGCCG
>CAZNSB010000204.1:0-8848 GCA_964575155.1 uncultured Planctomycetaceae bacterium
CCAGGATCAGGAACAGATGAAGCGGCTCGGCCGACGGCACCTTGGCGGCGATGTCGGCCATGTTGAGCGTCCCGAACAGCCCGTACAGGAAGCCGATCGCCACCAGGATGAACGTCGAGCCGATGGTGCCCTGGATCAGGTACTTCATCGCCGCCTCGGTCCCCGGGCGGTCCTTCTCGTAGGCCGTCAGACCGTAGGATGCGATGCACAGGATCTCGAAGAACACGAAGAGGTTGAAGATGTCGCCCGTCAGGACGATGCCCAGGGCCCCGGTGGCCAGCAGGAGAAAGAGGGCGTGGTATTTCTCGGTCGGCTCCGTCTTTATGTATCCGACCGCGTAGATGCTTATCAAGAGGCCCACAAGCGAGATGAGGATCGCCAGGGACAGGCCCAGCGGCCCGACCATCAGGTTGATGCAGAACGGCGGCGGGAAGCCTCCTATCGAGACCACAATCGCCTTCTGGAGGACTCGCGGAAGCAGGGACAGGGCGATGACGAGATCGGCCGCCAGGGCCAGCGCCGGCAGGCACTTGGCCAGCCTCTTCGACCCCAGCCCGACGAGCGGCGTTGCGAACGCGCTACCCAGCGGTATGGCGATCAGCAGCGACGGGCTTACCATTTCAGCCCCCTTATGTGCCGGACGTCCAGGTCGCCGTAGTGGCGGTACACCTGGATCGCCAGGGCCAACGCCAGCCCCAGCACGCCGACGCCAATGACGATCGCCGTGAGCACCAGCGCCTGTGGCACCGGGTCCACCACCGGCGTCGTCTCGGGCATGCCCTCGCTGAAGATCGGCGCCGTCCGCCCGCGGACGTACCCGATGGCCACCAGCAGCACGTGGGTCCCGGTATCGAGGAAGCTCAACCCCAGGATGATCTTGATCAGGTTCGTCTTCGCCAGGACCATGTAGAGACCGATGAGGATCAGGCCCCCTCCGCCGGCGTAGTACATGTAGTTCGCGACCTGATCCATCGTCTCACCTCATGGGCGTTCCATCAGGTGCCCGACCACGCTCGCCAGTTCCGCGCCGACCTTCAGCCCGATGGCCACGTAGATGATGGGGATGACGCCCGCGCTCAGTAGCGCGTTGCGAGCTCCCAGAGGCAGGAAGTTGCCCAGAAAGCCCACGCCGTAGATGATTCCGAGAATCCCGACCGCCACGAAGGCGAGCCCGGAGAGGCCCTCGATTACGCTGAAGGCCTTCCTGCTGGCCCGCCGCTCCGGCCAGGCCAGATAGAGCAGAAGGAAGGCCGATGCGATCACCGCCCCGCCCTGGAAGCCCCCCCCGGGCGTCAGATGACCGTGCAGGAAGATGTAGGCGCCCAGGAGAACGATGAACGGGAACAGGACCCTCGATCCCGTGCGGACGATGAGGCTGGCCTGCTCCTTTTCCTCGCCCGCCGGCCCGCCGGCCGGGAAAAGGACCGCCCCCACCGCCACGGCGGCGATGAACAGGACCGTCACCTCGCCCAGCGTGTCGAACCCCCGGTAGGTGACGACCACCGAGGTGACGATGTTGGCGGCCCCGGTCTCCCTGGCCCCGTTCCGCATGTAGCGGTTGGCCACGTCCACCTTGTCGGCGCCGAAGGGGATGTGCGCGAGCACGACGCAGAATCCCGCGCCGACAACCCCCGCAAGCACCAAGGCCACCGCCTTCCGCATATCCTTACTCTTCGTGTCTCCGGGTCTTCCTCACCGCCACGACGAACATCGCGGTGGTGAGCCCTGCGCCGATGGCAGCCTCGGCCATCGCCACGTCCGGCGCGTCCAGAAGGTAGAACAGAAGCGAGGCAAGCAGACTCACCGCCGCGCACAGGACCACCGCGCTGATGAGGTCCCGGGAAATGCTCGTCGCGACGGCCGCAACCAGCATGGTCAAGATCAGGACCGCTTCAATGACGCTCATTCTTCACCGCCGACGGTCGCCTCGGAGGGTCCCGTGGCGTCTCCTGCCTGCCGGCACTCGCCGAGCTCCCGCCACTTGTCCACGACCGTGCCGTCGCAGGGGGGGATGGCGCTCTTGTAGCTGGCCCTGGCCAGGGCGTGGGCGCTGATCGGGTTCGTCAGAAGGATGAACACCGCCACGATCAGGGCCTTGCATATCCACTCCGGCTGGGCGATCCCGACGCCCACAATCGTGCAAAACGCCCCCAGGGTGGTGCATTTCGTCCCCGCCTGGAGCCTGTTGTACACGTCCGGCAGGCGCAGGATCCCCACGGCGCCGAGGAAGAGGAAGACCGCGCCGAAGCCCATGACCAACGCGCCGAGAATCCCGAGGATCGTCACAGTCCCTTCTCCAGGTAGCGCGCGACCGCGATCACGCCCACGAACGCCAGCACGGCGTACACCAGGGCCACGTCGATGTATATTCGTCTTCCCAAAAACAGCCCCAACACGACCAGCAGCGCCGTGGTGATCGTGATCATCCCGTCCACCCCGACGAGCCTGTCCGAGGCCGTCGGCCCCCGAAGGGCGCGGATCATGCACAGCAGCACCGCCGCCGCCCCGACGCCGAAAAAAACGATGTACAAGGCCAGGCTCATTCGCATATCGCCTTCAGATGCCTCTCGAACCGGCCGCCGATGAGCTCCGTGGCCCTCTCCACCTCCTCGTCCTTCACGTTGATCCAGTGAACGAACAGGTACTCTCCCTCGACCTCCAGGGTCAGCGTCCCCGGGGTGAGCGTGATGGAGTTGGCGAGAAAGAGCTTGCCGATGTCGGTCTTCAGGTCCGTCCTGATGGCCACGATCCCGGGCCGGATCGGCATCCGCGGGTGGATCACCCTGTAGGCGACGTCGAAGTTGGCCTTGACCATCTCCCAGAAGAAGACCGGCAGGTAGATCAGCAGCCGCACCAGGCGCCGGGGGGAGAAGATCCCCACCCCGCGCCTCGTGAAACCCTTGTACCCCAGCGCCGCCACCAGCAGCGCCAGCACCACGCCCGCCACCACCTCCTGGACGTTGCCGGTCGACGTCAACAGCACCCACAGGCAAAACAGCGCGCCCGCGGTCGCCACATATCTGCTCAGGTGTCTCAGCATCGCGAGCCTTCTCCTACCGCCGAGCCTTCCGGTCCTGGGCGCGGCGGAACTTCTTCCTGATCCCCTCCAACCTGGCCGCCGGATAGTCCTTTTCGAGCAGGCTGAAGATGGCCCTGACCTGGGCCGGTTTCTGAAGGTAATAGCAGCGGAAGGCGCCTTCGCGGCTGAAGGCCACAAGCCCGCTGTGCTTGAGCACCGAAAGATGCTGTGAGACGTTCGGCTGGCGCGCTCCCAGCAACTCGCGGATGGCGGTGACGCACCGCGGCCCTTCCAGCAGTTCGCCCAGGATCATCAGCCGGACAGGGTGTGCCGCCGCCCTGAGCGTCTCGGCCCACTCCGATATTCTCTTGAGGTCCACTTGCCGCTCGCTCCCGGCGACGACCTATCGCATAAGCAATTAAGTTTCTGCGAATGTTCGAATTCGCCAATCTAGTGCCGGTCCGCAGGCTGTCAAGCAAATTTTTGGCTTGGCGGCGAGAATTATGCCCGGCTCAGCGTTCGTTGGGCCGGACGGGCCTTCCTCGCCGCCCCGATGAAGTGCTTTCCGGCGCCTCGCGCCGCTTCCACCTGCGCAGGCCGGGAATGCCCCGGCACCTGGAGGGGCAAGCAGCGCAGTAGATCACGTAGCCGCCGCTCAAGTTGCGGACCCGGTAGCCGAGCTGCTTGAGCGTACGGCAGACAAAGTAGCTTCGAATGCCCGTCAGGCAATAGACCCAAAGCGTCCGGTTCCGGGGCAGCTCGGCGAGGCGGTCGCGGACCTCGTCGATCGGGACGTTGACCGCCCCCTGAAGGTGCCCGCGCTGGAACTCGCCCGTCGTCCGCACGTCGAGGAGGAACCCGCCGTCATCGATCAGCGCCTGGACGTCGTCTGCGTGGAATACCTCCACGTCCCCCTCAACGATATTGGCGGCGACGTAGCCGGCCAGGTTGACAGCGTCCTTGCCGCTGCCGTACTGCGGAGCGTACGCCAGTTCGAGCCTGGTCAGGTCGCCCGCGGTCATCCCGGCGTGAAGCGCAGTGGCCAGAACGTCGATCCGCTTGTCCACCCCGTCCACGCCGACAATCTGGGCGCCCAGAATCCGCCCGCCCTCCGGCGAGAACAGAAGCTTCACCACCATGGGGGCGGCGCCAGGGTAGTAGCCGGCGTGCGAGGCCGGATGCGTGTACGACTTCTGGCAGGGCACCCCCCTGGCCTTCAGGGCCTTCTCGTTGGCCCCGGTCGCGGCGACGGAAAGATCGAAGACGCGCACGATGTTCGTGCCGAAGGCGCCCGGAAACGAGACGTCCTTTCCGAAGAGGTGATCGGCCGCCAGACGCCCCTGTTTGTTGGCCAGCCCCGCCAGCGGAACGAGCCGCCGCCCGCCCAGGACGCGGTCCTCGGTCTCGATTGCGTCTCCGATCGCGTAGATGTCCTCATCGGCTGTCTGTAGGTGCTCGTTGACCAGAATGCCTCCGTGCGGGCCGACCGCCAGCCCCGCCTCCTTCGCCAGCTTCGTCTCGGGCTTGACGCCGATCGCGGAAACGACCATGTCACAACGGACCTTGGGCCCTCCGGCAACGAACACCGCCAGCGATCCGTCTTCGTCTTCCTCGAAACCCTGAACCGCCCCCCCGAGAACGAGCGCCACTCCGTGATGTCGAAGATGCTGATGGACCCACTCGGCCATTTCCTTGTCGAGGGCCGGCATGACCTGCTCGGCCATCTCCACCAGCGTAACGTGGATTCCGAGGTTGCGGAGGCTCTCGGCCATCTCCAGGCCGATGAACCCCCCGCCCACGACGACCGCCTCCTGCGGGTCGTTGTCCTCCACAAACCCCCGAATGCTCTCGGCGTCTGCCACCGTGCGAAGCGAGAAAACCCTCCGGTCCTCCATGCCCGCCAGCGGAGGCCTCACCGGCTCAGCTCCCGGCGAGAGCACCAGCTTGTCAAACCGCTGCCGGTACGTCTGGTGCGTCTCGTGGTCCAGGACTTCCACCGTCTTCTCGCGCCGGTCGATGGAGAGGACCTCGTTCCGGACGCGGACGTCCACGCGGAACCGCCGCCCGAAGCGCTGCGGGGTCTGAAGCAAGAGCCTGTCACGCTCGGCGATCTCTCCGCTGATGAAGTAGGGAAGACCGCAGTTGGCGAACGAGATGTGCGGGCCGCGCTCAAACAGGATGATCGTGGCCTCTTCGTTCAGCCTTCGCGCGCGGGCGGCGAACGAGGCGCCCCCCGCCACGCCCCCGACCACGACGATCGCCATACCCGGCCGGCGTTGCTTCATCCCTGCCTCCTCTCAGGTTCGTCCCATGCCACCAAGCTTCTCCTCGGTGCCCTGCTTCCGTCAGGCGCCGCGGCGGCGGGGGCCCAATCGCCGCAGGCGGCCGGGGCGCACGCACGCCCGTTGGACGCAACCAGTTTCAGGCACGTCCGTTCGGACAAGGCCCCGCAATCATAGCGGACCCGCAATCCACATACAAAGTGCGCTGTAGCCATGGCCAGAGCTTCCGGCGGCCGCTCAGGCGAGTCCCAGGGGGCCCATGTCCGCGCAGGACCTTCAGAAGTCCACCTGCATCCGCATCATGAAGATGTCAGCGGCGTTTGACACGTCGCGCCCGTCAACGCAAGAACGGATGTAGTTCCACATCAGCCTGACGTTCGGGTTCAGGTACCAGCTCAGGCCCACGGTGGCGTTGTGCACCGTTCGAGCGGTGTCGGGGAGAGCCCCGGCGTCAAGGCTCAGGAACGAGTATCGGCCAGCGACCTCCCACGCGCCCCGGCCACCCGGCAATCCCAGTCCTCCACGTCCCGGACGGGAGCTATGTCGTGGCCCGCCCGCGTGTCGGCCCGCCGGACTTCGGCGAGCTCAGTCGAGCCGCGGGCCCGGGCCCGCTCCAGGGCCGCGGCGTAGCCCTGCCTGCCTCCGGCAGGTAGGCAGGCGCCCACCTCGCGGACCTCCGGCGGCCGGAGGTACTCCCGGACGAGCCAGCGCGTGTACCGAACGAGGTGGACCGTCTCGCCGTCGCCCACGCGGAGGGCCGCGGCGTCCATCTGCCGCCGCAACTGGCTCCGGGTCATCACCGGCCCCAGGGCCGTGCTGTTGAGCAGCCGGAGGAGCTGCGTCGGCCGCAGCCGCCGTATGTCAACGGGCCGCTTCGCCACGGGTGCGTACCTCCCGGCTTCGCCAGGGCGTAGCCTGGCTTCGCCGTGGCATAGCCCGGTTGAGCCAGGCCGCGTACTCGATCAGGGACAGCCGCCGCGGCCGGCCCCCGGTACACGGCGCGCCGGCCTTGATGTGCTCGCGGATGGTAGCGGCCGGGACGCTGAGCAGATCCGCCAGTTCCCTAACGGTAAGAGCCGTGACGTCCACCGGCCCGCTCGTCACGGCGGAGCGCGCCCTAGCCGGGCCGGAGCCCCGAGCCGGCCTGGCCCGGGTACGCCTGTCCTTGCCAGCCGTAGGCCTCTTCCGGCCCCGGTCGCGCTTCTTGCCGCTCGCCTTGTCCGTGCGCTTGGCCATGGGCTTCGCTACCCGGTCGGCGCAGGACAGAGGCCGCACAGAGGGCCTTGGCCCCGTGCGGCCTCGGGAGTAGCGTCAATCACTGTCTTGTCTTACCATAGTGCCTGGCCCCGAGGTAGCCGAGGGGCTGCCGGAGATACGGCGCCGCGTCGGTGGCAGGCCGTAGCGCTGCGTTCCGGTCGCGCCTTGTCGCCCGGCTCGACGAACCGGGCGGGGGCCCTTCAGAGACAGCGGGCAGCGCGGATGGGCCGTCGTTTGAAGCCAAGGCCAAGCGTTGGCCAGGGACAACGGACATGTCAGACACACATACGGCCCTCAGAGACGGTACAGTAATTACAGTCCGACCAATCCAGCGGGACGAGCTCGACCGGATCGTCCTTCGGTGCTGGCCTGACCGGCGAACTCTCGATCGGCTGTTCGCAGAGCAGGGCACCATCGGCATGGCCGCTTGGGAGGGCGAGAGGAACGTAGGGCAACTCCACTGCTACCGTGTCACCGCTCCAGACGGAAAGGAATGGAAGGCGGCCGAAGATGGGGCCATGGGTGGTTCCATGGGCGCCAACTGGTGGACGGAATCGGATCGCGTGTTCCAAGGCTGGGGGCAATGGGGTCCCCGGAAGGCAGAGCTCGGGCTTTCGGGTCCTATCTGGTGTCGCGCGTGTTTTCACGTCGGCAGGACACTGGAGACCTTCTGCGCAGAGGTGTTGGAGAAGGATGGCCTGCCAAAAGCGCGGAAGCGTCAATGGAGCGATGATCGGATCGTCCGCGAGCTGGCGGATCCCGAAAGGAACTTCACGCCGGAGCTGGTGCGGCGCGTTCTCCACGCTGTACGGTGTGAGTCGGGGTTCAGGTCGTGGGAGGAAGAGTCGCGCTACTTCGGGCAGGGCATTGGCACGGCCATGTGCAAGGAGTCCGTCCATTGGGCGCGAGAGCACGGCTACGCCGCGGTCGTCGCGCCCGGCGCGGGAGACGGTCTGGTGGAGTTCGCACGATGGTACGGGCATCTGCCTTGGACGACGTACGCGAAGCAGGGCTTTCGCGCCTATCCCGTTCCGCCGGATGAGATTGGTGAACTCCCGGGCTGGGCCAAGGGAGAAGCCCACGAGCCAATCGCGTCGGAGATCAAGAACGCCCTGCAAAGGCGACCCGTGAACGAGCTTCTGGAACGATTGATGGTACTGGACTTGCGGAATCCCTCAGAAAGCATTTCGGGCGACGGCGAGGACGCCGCGCCTACGCCCTAATGTTGGACGCAAGACGATGCTGGCGTATGACCCGATCCCGTGGCTGATGCGGCAAGAGGGCGTGCAGGCGGTGCGAGGGCGCCGCCTGGTGGGCCTTCGGCGCGAAGACGACGCTGCGTCGGTACAACGGCTCCAGCGCGAGTTGGCTGGATCACAGCTTCCAGACGGGAGCTTCGACCACAGCCCGATGAAGACGGCCGGGGTGTTGAACCTGCTGGCGGACCTCAGAGCGGACGACTCGGCGCAAACGGTTGGTGCCGCCGCCGGCTATCTCTTCAACGTGCTGGCGTCGCAGGCCGGCTACCGGCGGGCGCGACGCGTCAAGCCGGGCAGCGTACCCCCACCCTACGACTTGTGCGGCTTCTTCGGCCCGATTGACGACCGATGGCGAGCGGATGTGCTCGCGGATGGGGCAACCGAGATGAACTTCTACCGTGAATATGAGCCGCTTCTCGGACCTCAATCTCCCGTCCGGGGCGTGCGAAGATCCAGCCTTGACCGGCCCGGCCCCGGCACCTGCTATGCGTGGGGCCTCGTGCCACTTGCGTACACGACAGAGGCGTTGTGCCGAGCCGGGCATGCCAACGACCGGCGGCTTGAGCCGGCACTCAACGCCCTGCTGGGAGTCCAGCGAGCAAACGGCGGTTGGTGTGGATGCGGAGGGGGGCACCCGAGCTGCACGACGCACGCGGTCCGCGCACTAGTACTCTGTCAGCCGTCAAGTGATGGATAGAGTTTCTTCAACTTGATCCTGGCATCCTTTGTTGTGAACTGCCAGTCCACCTTCGTGTCATCGGCATCGCGCGCCACTTCCCACGCCCGGGTCTCTCGCCGCAGGACGTCCACGTTGTCGATCCGCCGCGACAGGCACTGGCGGCTGAGGATGCCCAACTCAATCTCGGCCATGTCCAGCCAACTGCCGTGCTTGGGCGTGTAGTGAACCTCGAACCGATCCGCCAGCCGCTTGGCCTCAGCAGGATCGAACGCCTCGTACAGGGAGGCCGGCGAGTGCGTGTTCAGGTTGTCCTGCACCAGCACGATGACCTCGGCATCCGGGTACATCTCGT
>CAZNSB010000205.1:0-8832 GCA_964575155.1 uncultured Planctomycetaceae bacterium
CAGTACGCCAACGGCGTCCAGGCGGCCTACCAGAAGTGCCACTTCACCCCGCACTACGAGCGGAACTACACCTTCATCGGCACCGAGGGGCGGATCGAGTCCGACGAGCCCCGGGGGAAGGTCTACCTGTGGAAACGCACCCCCGGCAAGATGCAGGTCGAGCCCACCGAGGTCCACGACTGCGCCTCGCGCTTCGGGGGGCACGGCGGGGCCGACCCGCAGATCGCCAGGGACTTCGTGGACATGGTCGTCGAGGGCGCCGAGCCCAGGGCGCCCGCCGTCGCCGGGCGGTGGTCCGTCGCCGCCGGCGTCTGCGCCACCGAAAGCCTCCGCAGCGGCGGAACGCCTATCGATGTCCCGCCCCTACCCGACGACCTCAAGCACCTCGACCCGTAGAGCCGGGAAACGACGCCTGACCCCCGGCGTGCTCGCCCCGGCGAGCGTGCAGCCCGAGCCGAATCGATGACCGTGCATGAGCAGCCTCCAGTTCGGATCGCCACCCGCGGCAGCGCCCTGGCAATCGCCCAGGCGCGGTCCGTCGCCGAGGCCCTGCCCGCGCCGGCGGAGCTTGTGACCCTCACCACCCGCGGCGACCGCGCCTCCGGCCCGCTGACCGCCGTCGGGGGCAAGGGGCTGTTCACGGCCGAGCTGGAGGCGGCCCTCCGCCGCGGGCAGGTGCAAGTGGCGGTGCACTCGGCCAAGGATCTCCCCGCCCGGATGCCGGCGGACATGATCATCGCCGCCGTTGGCCCCCGGGCCGACGCCCGCGACGCCCTCGTTTCCCTCGGGGGGGCCGGCCTGGCCGACCTGCCCCGGGCCGCCAGGGTCGGCACCGGAAGCCTCCGCCGGGCCTGCCAGCTCAAGGCCCTCCGGCCGGACATGCTTATCGAGGGCGTCCGCGGCAACGTCACCACCCGCCTCCGCAAGCTCCGCGGCGGGCAGTTCGATGCGATCGTCCTGGCCATGGCCGGGCTGGGCCGGCTGGGCCTCCTGGCCGAGCTGGCGGGCATGGTCCGGCCGCTGGCGCCGGCCGATTTCGTCCCCGCCGCCGGGCAGGGGGCCATCGCCGTGCAGTGCCTCGCCGCCGATGAGCCCACCCGCGCCCTGCTGGCCGACGTCAACCATGCCGATAGCGCAGCCGCACTGTCGGCCGAACGCGGCGTCGTCCGGGCGCTGCACGCGACCTGCCGGTCTGCCGTGGGCGTTTACGTCCGCCCGGACGCAAACGGCTGGCTGGCCGGCGGCATGGTCGCCGACCCGCACGCAACGAGCATCCTGCGCTTCACTGCCCGCGGCGAGGCCGCCCCCGCCGCCGCCGAGGCGCTGCTGCGGGGGCTCGAGGACGCCGGCGCAAGGGGCCTCCTGAACTCCAAGGGACGTTGAACCTCGTTTTCTGTCGAGGCGGAATCGCGCGTTTTCTCCCCCGGCCGCTGCGCGTAAGATATGGGGCGCCCCGTGGCAGGGATCGAGGTGAAACATGCTTAAGAAGCTCCTGGTCGTCCTGGCCGTATTGGCCCTGCTGATCGTGATTGCGGCCATCGTCCTGTGGCTGTACATCGACCACGCGGCGGCCAAGGCCCTCACCGAGGGCGTCACCTACGCCGGCGACGTGCCCTGCAAGGTCGATTCCGTCCGCGTGTCGCTGCTGTCCGGGCGGATCGGCGTCGACGGGCTGGCCCTTGGCAACCCGCGCGGCTTCCCGCAAGCGGACATGTTCACCCTTGGCCATGCCGAGCTCGCCGCCCGGATCGGCTCTTTCTGGGACCCGCCCCTGCACATTCGCCGATTGGAGGTCATCCACCCGATCATCTGCGTCGAGGCCGGCCCCGGCGGGACCAACGTCGCCGTCTTCCTCGACAACGTAAAAAAGAAATTCGGCGAAGAGGAGCCCGCCCGCGAGCAGAAGCGGCTGCTGGTGGACAGGCTGCTGGTCAGGGACGCCACCGTGCGGATCGGCAGCGGCATCGGGCCGGGAAGCCTGCTCACCGTCAAGCTGGAGGCGGTGGAGCTGGAGAAGATCCACGGCCGGGACCGCAAGGGCGTCACCACGGGGGAGCTGGCGGCGGCGATCGTCCTGGAGCTGGTGCGGCGGGGCGTCATCAAGGGCAACATCAACCTCAAGAACGTCATCCCCACCGACGTCATCAAGGGGATGGACACGATCACCGAATCGGCCGGCGAGGTCATCAAGAACGCCACCGACCTCATCAAGTCGCCCCTGGACACCCTCCTGTACCCCAAGAAGGACGCCCCCCCGCCGGAATAGGCCCTATTGGCCCGACACGTCGCAGGGCGGGGCGAAGCCCGCACGCCCAGAAGCTGTTTCAGAGCCCGCCTTCTCGGGTGGCGCTGCCTGCTCGCGACCGGTGTCGGTCAATTTGGGAACACGGCTTGGCAAGCAGGCCGTGCCACCCGCCGGCCCGGGGCATGGACGCGCCCTCGCGGCGCATGAAACCGGCTGCCTCCGCGGGGCGGCCGGGGCGGCAGCCGGGATCGGTCCGGAGTTCGCGTCTCACCGCCCGCGGCGGCGGATGAGCAGGAACGCGCCGACGCCCAGCAGCACCAGCGAGGCGGGCTCGGGGACCGGCGCCCCGCCCTCTCCGCCGGTGACCTTCCAGCCGAAGGCGTTGGCGATGGCCGCCAGGTCCAGGACGTCCACCTCCCCGTTGAAGTCGAAGTCGGCGCTCATCCAGTTCACGCCGGCGTCCTTGCGCCCGAAGTTGTTGGCCAGCTTGGACAGGTCGAGGACGTCGACCTCGTTGTTGAGGTCGGCGTCGCCCTTGTGGGCCGTCCATGAAATGGCCGTGCCCGTCAGGACCAGGTCGTTCCCGGCGTACTTGATCGCCTGGGCCTCGTCCAGTGCCCAGAAGGCCTTGTAGTCGGACTGGACGGTGACGCTGTGGACGGCCGCCTGCTGGGTGAAGCCGCCGGTGGCGTGGAGGATGGCCATGTCGCCCAGCTCGTTGGGGTTGAGGGCGCCGGAGGGGAGCGGAAGCTGCACGACCACGTCCACGTTGTCCATGTAGCCGCTATAGGGGTCGCCGACGGGGCCGTAGAGCTTGATCTGGTCGTGGTCGGTTCCGGGGACCTCGGCGCCGGCGCGGGCACCGGCGACGTCGACGTAGTAGGTGCAGTAGTCCGCGCCCTGCGCGGCGAACATCACCGGATCGCCGTAGGCCTCGACGGGCAGGATGCCGACGCTGGCGCCCGGGGACAGGTCGGTGCCGCTGAAGTAGAACCGGCGCCCGCTGCCGCTGGACTGGAGGGTGCCGGTGCCCACCACCAGCGCCGAGCCGCAGTTCGCGTTGCCGTTGCCGTGGTTGAACTGGAGGACGCCCTTGTCGTGGAGGATGATGGTCGAGGGGCTGCCCAGGTTGCCGAAGCCGTAGGTGCTGACCATGCCGGCGATGATCTCCAGCGTGCCGACCTGGTTGCTGGCGTCGTTGATGTGGGTGTGCCCGTCGCCGTAGACCTCGCTCCACCCGCCGTCGCGGTTGGGCACGTGGAGTGCGCCGTCGTAGCCGACCTTCAGCGTCTTGCCGGCCAGATCGAGGATGCCCGGCGTCAGGCTGCTGCCGGCCCCGCGCTCGTGGACGATGTGGGCGACGCTGCCGGTGGCCTGGAGCTTGGAGCTGCCGATCCCCTGGCCGCCGTTCTGGATCAGCTTCGTGTCGTCGGAGAGGACGATGCCGTTGCCGGCGCCGTCCCCGAACGTGTAGTTGAGGTAGGTGATGACGATGTTCTCCTTGCCGTCGGTGGGGAAGCGGGGGTCGGAGATGCTGGCATCCCCGCCCAGGACCATGTAGGAGCCCAGCTCCCAGGTGTACATGCCGGCCGGTCCGAAGCTGTAGTCGCGGTGCATGCGCGCGGCCCCGCCGGTGCGGACGATCACGCTGCCGGAGTTGAAGGCCTTGTCGGCGAAGAAGACCCCGCCGCTCTTGACGTCCACGAGGGACCCGGCGGCGAGGGCGTCGTTGTGCTCGGGCTCGCAGACGCCGGAGGCGACCTCGATGATCTTGCCGGCCGCGAGCGTGCCGGCGTTGCGGACGTACACGCGCGCGCCGTCAACCATGGCGACCTGCACGGTGGTGGCGGTGCCCAGCCAGGGGTGGTCCAGGTAGACCGTCTCGTCGCCAGCGAGGGTGACCTTGCCGGTGGCGTTGAGGGTCAAGGAGTTCTGGCTGATCAGTCGGCTGCCTCGGTGGACGAATATCTCGAAGCCGGCCCCGGGCTCGTTCTCGTTGAAGGTCCCGCCCACGCTCCAGTTCCACATCGGCACGGCGGTGGCCACGCCCTTCCACAGCTTGCCGGGATCGGACGACGTGCCCACCGTGTACGTCGTGGCCGCGCCGACGTTGCCGTGCAGGCCCATGTAGAGCTGCCCGCCGACCTGGGCCGTCGTGGGCAGGGTGGCGATGTTGGTCGGGTCCAGGACGGCCCCGGGGACCAGGCGGATGTTGCCGCCCCAGTTCTGGGGCGTGCTCCCGCCGGAGATGTACAGCGAGCCGTACTCCTTCAGGCTGACGGTCGTCGTGGCCAGCTCGGTGGACTTCACTTGGATCTGCCCGCGGCGGGCCTCGACGTATCCCACGGCGGTGAGGACGTCGGTGCCGGCGTTGTCGGTCCTGAGGTAGCCCTGGTTGACCATGACGCTGCCGGTGCCGATCTGGCCGTCGGCGGTGACCTTGAGGTTGCCGCCCTGGACGACGTCGGTGCCGCCGGTATAGTCGTTGTTCGTGTCGGTGAACGTCCACTCCCCGGCCGCGTTGGCGCCGCTGACGACGACCTTGCCGGTGCTGGCCTCGGTGATCCGGGCGCTGATGGTCGCGCCGCGCCAGCCGTCCTTGTAGATGTCCAGGGTGGCGCTGCCGCTGATGTGGACCGTGCCGGTGTGGGTCGTCCCGCCGTAGGGGAGGTAGGACCCGTCGTGGATGGTCAGCTCGTAGGGGATGGTCTGCCCGGCGGTCCGCTCGTACCGGAGCGCCCCGCCGGGGTGGATGGTGACCTGCGTGGCGGTGACGCTGCCCAGGCCCAGCTCGTGCTGGAGGCGCACCGTGCCGTTGATCTCCCAGTCGCCGAAGTAGTTGGCGGAGTTGTCCATCAGGTAGGCGACGCCGCAGTTGGCGCCCTCGGCGGTGATGGTGACGGTCTCGTCGCCGTAGATGCCGGTGTCGAACGAGCCGTAGTAGCCGGTGCCCTCGAGGGTCACGTCGCCCAGGATGGTCAGCGACCCGCCGGCGCCGCTGAATCGCTGCGTGGCCATGTTGAACCGGCTGCCGCCTTCCATGACCACCTGCCAGCCGTTGCTGCAACTATTGCCGCCGGCATTGAACAGGGCACCGTCCTTGAGGACGACGACGGAGGGCTTGGCGCCGGCGCCGGTCTGGCCGGCGTAGAGCTGTAGCTGGCACCCGCCGTCGACGAGGATGGAACCGGTGCCGGCGGCGCCGTTGGCCCAAAGCCTCAGGGCGCTGTTGTCGGTGACGTGCCAGCCGCCGGAGAAGGTCGTGTTGTCGCCCTTGACTGCGGCGACGCCGCCGCCGAGGACCGTCAGCGTCCCCGTGGTGGTCGCGCCGTCCTGATAGCCCTTGTTGTTCAGCGGCGAGTTGTACCAGGTGACGGGGTAGGTGGACTTGACGTTGGCCGGGGCGTTGACGGTGACCTTGGCCACGGCGTCGGACTTGATGGAGTTGGTGTTCTTCAGCCAGAGGGTCCCGCCGGCGTTGAGGGTGATGGCGGCCTTCTGGTTGCTGTCCAGCTCCAGGATGCCCGTGCCGCCGACCGTGATGGGGATGTCCTGGTGGACGGCGATGTTCGTGATCACCTTGTGGTCGTCGATCACGGCCGTGTCCGTGCCGTCGTCGGGGAAGCCCGACGCGGGCGTGTTCGACCACGTCTGCCAGGCGTTCCAGTTGCCGTCGGCATAGTCGTCGTAATCGTCGGCCAGGGCCGGCCCCGACAGGCCGAGACCTGCCAGCAGCAGCGCCCACACTCCCCATGCGAATGTCCATCTTGCCCTTCTCATCATGAACCTCCTTTTCAAATCGGCCTTTCCAGGAAATGCGGCCTCGATCCGCCTCGCGTTACAGAGCCGAACCCGATACGGCTCCGAACAAGACAAATAAGTATAACGCGATTGGCGGATTTCCACAAGGGCCCGCCGGCTGCAAGATGGAAGGTTTTTTTTCGGACCCTTGCCGGGGAGGTCCGGAAAGCCGCTGTACTTCGGCGGCGCGCGGGGTGTAGCATGGGATGGCCCCCGGGGGCCGGGTGAGAAAGGAACGACGCCATGCGGAAGCTTCGGACACGGCTGCTGGTTTTCTCCGCGGTATTGGCGGCGGTGGTCTTGAGCGGGCGGACCTGTGCCGAGCAGCGGACCTCGACCACAAAGGCCGCCCGGCCCGTACGGGCCACGTGGACCGGCGTGGCGCGGATCGTGGCGGTCGGCGACGTCCACGGCGACTACGATCAGTTCGTAAGGACCCTCCGGGCCGCCAAGGTCGTCGACGACAAGAACGACTGGATTGCCGGCAAGGCCCACCTCGTCCAGGCCGGGGACGTCCTCGACCGGGGACCGGACTCGCGCAAGGCGATGGACCTGCTGATGAAGCTCCAGCGTCAGGCCGCCAAGGCCGGCGGGGCGGTCCACGCCCTGATCGGGAACCACGAGGCCATGGTGCTGCTGAACGACTGGCGGTACGTCCATCCGGGGGAGCTGAAGGCCTTCGGCGGGGCGAGGCGGTTCCGCGAGGCGATGAGCCCCCGGGGCAAGTACGGCAGGTGGATATGCGGACACAACGCCGTGATCAAGATCAACGACCTGCTGTTCGTCCACGCCGGGCTGGCGCCTCCGGCGGCGCGGATGTCCCTGGCCCGGATCAACGAGGCCATCCGCCAGGAGCTCAAGGAAGGGGACATGGAGGGCATCTCGATGAATCCCTTCGGCCCGCTGTGGGATCGCGGGCTGGCGTTGGGCGAGGAGGCCGAGGTCGTCAAGCGGCTGGACGTGGTGCTGAAGCGCTACGGCGCCAAACGGATGGTCGTCGCCCACACGGTCTGTCGTGACGGCGTCGTCACCCGGGCGGGGGGCCGGCTGATCCGGATCGACGTGGGGATGTCCGGGTTCTACGGCGGGCCGGCGGCGTGCCTCCTCGTCGAGAAGGGCGCCTTCTACGAGGTGCGCCACCCCAAGACAAAGCGGAGGCTGCCCCTGAAGGCCCCGGCCAGCCGCCCGGCGGCGACACAGGAGGCTCCCGTTCCCGGCCGCAGCGGCCGCATCCGCCAGAGAGGTAAGGGCGCCGGCAGGAATAGCTTCAACGACGTCCCCGCGTGGGGGCCGCAGCCCAGGGCCCCAAACCGGTGCCCGCTGCCCAAGCGGTCATTGGGGGCTATCCGGGAATGTGCGTCCGCAGCCCGTCGCGGAGGCTGGGCCCGCGGCGGAGGCGGATCCGCTCGAACAGCATCCACACCAGCGCCAGCACCCACATGACCAGGGCGACGGCCAGGGCGGCGAAGAACGAGCTCCACCCGGCCGCCGGGTACGGCGGCTCCCGGTAGGCGATCCCGTACTGGGAGGGGGAGACGGCGGCGAGCGCCGTCCAGGTGCCGACCAGGGCGGCGGCCAGGGCGTGGCAGATGGCCGACAGCCACGGCCAGGAGATGATCCATCGCTGTCGGCTGCTGCCGATGATCAGCACCAGGCTGACCAGCAGCCACAGCACGCCCGCCAGGTCCCAGACGGCGCCGCCGCGGACAAACGAGTTGCAGAGGGCGCTCGTCACCGCGGGGAAGGAGACCTTCCCGATGTAAGCCGTCTTCGAGAGCTCGTTGACGATGTGCCGGGCCACCCCCATGACCGCCGTCCACATGAGGTAGGCGATCCCCGCGAAGGCCAGCGCCAGCCCCACGTCGGTTCGGGTTGTCCTTCGGACCCGCCCCAGCATGGCGGTATTAGAACGCCCCGCCGGCGCGAGGTCAAAGGTTTGTCCGGGGCGTATCCGGCGGCGCCGCAGGCTTCGTCGGCCGGGCGCGCCCCGCCGGCCGGAAAAACCGCTTGCCGGTGCGCCGCGAGGGCCTATAATTGTGGTTGTCGGTCGCTTTTTGCTCGGCAAGAGGACGCGTTCCCCATGGGCGAAGAGGCGGAGCGGAGAGGTCGCGCGGCAGCGCAATGGTCGGTCGTGGTGCTGCTGTCGATGATCGTGGGCGCCCTGGGCGCGGAGCTTCTGTTCTCGCCGCCGGCGTCGGCGCGGACGGGCTCGGCCGGGCGAAGCGGCGTCTTCGCCATCGCCGGACAGATCACCGGCGACAGCTACGGGCTCTACCTTGTGGACGTCGAAAACGGTACAATATGTCTGTACGAATACGTCGCCGGCAAGCGTCGCCTGTGGCTGAGGGCGGCCAGGACGTTCCTCGCGGACGTCCGACTCGACGCCTACAACACCTTGCCGGAGCCCAAGGAAGTACTGAAGATGGTGAGCGAGGCACGCCGATTGAAAGACGTGTCCCCGAAGAAGAGGCCGTGAGCTTCCGCAGACGCACGCCGGGGGCGGCGCCGGCTGGGAGGGCGCCGCGACCGGGTGAAGGAGCGCAAGCAGATGGGCAAGATGTACTATTCAGAAGCTGAGGCGGCCGAAAAGCTGAACGTCTCGCCGGAAGGGCTGCAAGGCCTCGTCGACGAGGGCAGGCTCCAGCAGTACGCCGACGGCGCGGCGAAGATGTACAAGGCCGAGGAGGTCGATGCCCTGGCCCCGCCCCAGGCGGCGGAGGGCATCGAGGAAATCGAGCTGGCCCCCGCCGAGGCCGCCCCCGCCCAGGACGTGGTCACCCTTTCCG
>CAZNSB010000206.1:0-8817 GCA_964575155.1 uncultured Planctomycetaceae bacterium
TGCTCCTGCGCCGGGCCTTCTGGCGGCGTTGGCGGGAGGCGATCTGCCGGCGGATCTTCTTGTCGGACCATCGCTGGAGCACCCGCCAGTAGGGCTTGAAGTTGATCCTGCCCGCCCCCGGCGAGCGCAGGTATCCCAGCAGCATGCGCAGCCGCCCGGCGTGGTTGACGGAGGCACATTCCAGCAGCGAGACGTTCAGCCGCATCAGCCCGCGGAACTCCTGGCGGGCGCTGACCCGCCGCACCCGCCGGACGCCGTCCAGGTCCACCAGGACGAGCTGCGGGGTGCTGTCCGCCCGGCCGGACCAGTGCACCAGCAGGTTGCTGGCCTTGAGGTCGCGGTGGGCGAAGCCCTCCTCGTGGAGCCGCCGCAGCAGTCGGCCCAACTGCCACAGCACCCGCTGCGCCAGCCGGTGCCTGGCCTCCGGGCTGAACGCCTCGTCGCCGTCGCTGCTTCCGAGGTAGCGGGCGAGGAACTTGTCGAGGTGGACGCCCTTCTTCCTGTTCCCGCCGGCGCGGCCGCCGGGGACTGACAACTGCCCGGGGTCCACCGCCTCGGTGATCAGGATGGAGTCCAGGAGGAACCGGCAGCGGCGCTTCTCCATGGCCGCCAGGGGCAGGGCGGTGTAGATGTGCCGGGTCAGCAGGGCGTGTCCCAGCCCGAAGGCCCGCAGCGGGCGCGAAGGCCGGAACAGGTCCCACACCCAGCGGATCGCGCGCTTCCGCCGGGTCCGCTTGATGTACACGTCGATCTCGGCCGGTCCGACCCGCAGCTTCCGCCGGAGAACGAGGCTGGAAGGGGAGTCCTTGACCACCTGCCCCCCCGGCGCCGACAGCAGCGCCTCCGGGTCGGACAGCGCCGCCGTCCAGTCGGCCACGGCGAAGGTCGTCTCCGACGCCCGCGAGCCCGGGACCTGGCGCTTGGACGCCAGCACCAGGTGGGCGGAGTACCCGGCGACGTCGGCGCGGGCGAAGTAGCGGTTGTTGGTGAAGACCCGGCGGTCGCGCTGGGCGTAGAGCCGTCGGCTGTGGCGGCGGGCGAGGGGCTCGATCAATCGCACCCATCCGCGGAGGGTGCCTTCGGTGCCTTCGGCGCGGAGGTAGTGCCGCAGGAACCGCAGGCGATCGGTCCGCGTCGTCCACAGCCGGCGGTCGTGGAGGAGCTGTGCGAGGTTCCCGGCCCGGCGGCGTCGGGTGAGTCGGCGGCGCCGGCACATGCGGTGCAGGTCCGTCAGCACCAGGGCGGCGCCGCCCGTGCGGACCAGGACGTTGCCGCAGTGCAGGTCGCGGTGCAGCACCCCGTGGGCGTGCATCCGCCCGACAAGCTCGGCCAGGGCGATGGTGGCGGCCCGGACCGCCGCGTGGTTGCCCCGGGCAAGTTGGGCCGGATGCCACTGGTCGGCGGGCTCGGCCGGTTCGATCCCGTCGGCGATGAGCCACTCCGACCCCCCGCGGCAGTACGCCGCCAGCACCGTCGGCACCGGCACGCCCCGGGCGGAGAGGTACTCGCTGAAACGCATCTCGCACGCCGCGTCCGAGACGCCCACGCGGCGCTGAAGCCGGTGCACCAGCGACGGGCTGTGATAGTGCTTCAGGTACAGCACCCCGACCCCCTCGCCCCCCTCGCGGCGGTACACCGTCCGCGAGACCGTGTGCTTGACCACCGACCACCGGCGTCGGGCGGCCCCGGCCGGGAGGTCGGCGAGGAGGCCCTCCAGGCGCCGGCGAGCGGCCCGGTTGGCGAAGCGGATCGCCTGGGGGTCCAGGTGCTGGAGGAGCTTCTCCGGCCCGCAGGACGCAGTGGCTGGGGGGCGTTCGTTCATTCTCGGCAAGGAGGCATTATAGGCCGCTCCGGCGGGGGCCCTCAACGGCCCGCTGGGGTCCCGCCGGCCCCCGCGCGCCGGAAAGCTCCCCGTACAGCGCCCGCCACAGCCGGCCTACGCCGTCCGGGTCAAACGCCGCCGCCGCCGACCGCGCCGCCTCGCCCAGCCGGCCGGCCGTCGCCGGCTCCTCGATGAGCCTCATGAGCCCCCGGCTGATGGCGCGGGGGCTGTCGGGGCGGACCAGCAGGGCGTTCTGGCCGTGGGTGAACCAGTCTGCCGCGGCGGGGCTGTCGCCGGCCACGATCGCCAGCCCCCCAGCCATGGCCGCCGCCGCGGTCGCCGGCGGGAAGGAGTCCAGCCCCATCAGCACCGCCAGGTCCGCCGCGGCCAGCAGCTCCGGCAGGGCAACGTCCGGCTGCGTCAAGATGACCTGATCTGCGAACCCGGCCTCGCGGCCGAAGTTGGCGACGTCCCGGCTGGCCTGGTTGGTCTGCTCCAGCAGCAGCCGGACCGGAAAGCCCGCCTCGGACAGGATGGCCGTGGCCCAGACGCTCAGCTTGTGTCCCGATCGCCGACCGGCCGGGCCCGCCGCCGCGATCGCGATCTCCTCGGGCGCGATCCCCAGTCGCCGGCGCAGCGCCGCCCGGGCGTCGTCCGACGGCCGGAACGCCCGCGCCGGCGGGGCGATGACCCGCACCTCCGCCGCCAACCCGGCCCGGCGGGCGTCCTCGGCGGCCGAAGGCGTCGCCCAGACCGCCGCCAGGCGGACGGACCCGACCAGGTCGGCAAGGGCCCCCAGCTCGCCCTGGCGCGGCGCAGACACCAGCCGGACCACCGCCGCCACCTCCGCGTCGAGAAACAGCTCCGCGATCCGCCGGGCCGCGCTGATCGACCAGCAGTGGGCCGCCGCACCGCCCGCCCGGAGGACCCGCAGCGGCCCGTCGTCGCGGGAGAGGCGCGACATGGAGACGATCTGGATGCGGCCGGCGATCGAGCCCCTCCAGCCTTCCAGCCTGGGCGGGGGGCCGATGCAGACGATCGGCGCGGCCTGGTCGGCGAGCAGGGACGCCTCCAGCGCCGCCTCGCCGTCGCAGGCGGCATCGAGGATGTGCACCGCGGGGTTCATTTCGCCGGGCATCCTACCGGAGTTTCCCGCGCCCGGCCAGTTCCGACCGCCGCCGCCGACCCGGTTGCGTTGTGGCCCGTGGCGCGGCCGTCTCGGCCGGGCGGCCACAATATGTTGGTCAAGCGGCGGAGTATCGGTCGCATGGGCGAGACGCCCATGTCACTTTCGGCCCACAACGCAACCGGCTCACTCGGCCGCCTTGATCTCGACGTTATCGAAGTAGGCCCTGTACTGGGCGTAGAGGCCCGGGGCGCCGGCGGCCAGGTGCGCGTCCCTGACCCCGCCGGCGAACACCTCCTTGCCGTTGACCCACGCCCGCAGCACCTCGCCGGCGGCCTGGAGGCGGATCCGGTCCAGCAGCCACCCGGGGCCCTTCTCCCGCCCGCGCCAGTTCGGGCAGCAGGGATTCTCCTTCCAGTCGAACTCCGCCAGCGGCGGCGGGCGGTCGGCGGCGGCCAGCACCGTGTCCTTGCCCCCCACCCGACGAACCAGCCGGGCGATCGAGCCCTGCTCCCTCCGCTCCACCTCCAGGCGGTAGTGGTCGCAGCCCCCGGCCGGGGGCCCTTGCCCCTGGGGGCCCTTGCCCTTCTGGGCGGCCCGGACGACCAGCCCGTGGACCGCCCCCGCGCGGGCGGGGGCGGCGCGGAGGATGACGTCGGCCTGGACGACGAGGTCGGTCATGGCCGATCCCGGCCGCCAGAGCAGCGTGCTCTTTCCGGGTTTGGCGGGGACGGCCTCGAGGGCATTGAGCATGTGGTGGCCCTTCGGCGGGGGGCGCCAGGCGATCGGCCCGCCGGCCAGGTCGCACGCGACCCACCCGGGGCGCAGGTACCCGCTGCCCTCGTCGAAGTTCTCCACGTGCTTCTGGCCGGCGGTGAGGGTGGTCGAGGCTGTCAGCGACGCCCCCGAGGCCGTCACCGTGCAGGGGCCGGCCTTTCGGGCGAGGAACCTCCCCTCGCCGTCGATGGACCCGCCGCGGCAGGTCCAGGCGATCCTGGCGGGCATCGGCCGGCCGAGGGCGTTGAGGACCTCGGCGCGCATCACGACGGGCAGCCCCGCCGGGACCGTCACGTTCGTCGGCGACAGCCTGATCTCGATCGGCGTCGTCTTCGCGCGCTCTTCCGTGAAGTGCGTCAGCGTCACGTCCGCCAACGTCAGCCGCTTCTTGCTCAGCCCCGTCAGCATCGAGGCCATGTAATACTCGTTGGGCATGGCCAGGTGCAGGATCATCCTGCCTTCGGTCAGGGGCGCGTACCAGTAGTAGGGGGCGCAGGCGGGGCTCTCGACGGCCTGCGTGGGCAGGTGCGTGCCGTAGTACCCGCCGAGCATGGGCGTCAGCAGGGGGCGGCTGACGGCGTGGTTTCCCTTGGCGCGGACCTTGATGACGTAATGCCCGGCCTTGAGGATCTTCAGGTCGGTGCCCCACTGCCCGCCCCAGACGGTGCCGGCGTAGGTGGCGCTGCCGTCGGGGTTGCTCCGGGTGACCCGGGTGAACTCGCCGATCTTCACCGTGGTCGAGGGCGGGTTGATCCGCGGCATGAGCACCGGGTCGTCGCAGCGGGCGACGTACTCGGCGTGGCCCAGCCCGGCGACGCGGATGCTCGGGTCTACTTCCGGCGGGGGCCGGCCTGCCGCCGGCGCGAGGATGAGCTTGTTGCCGATCGGGTCCTTGTCCACGAGGAAGCCCGGCACGGTCAGCCGGCCGTGGTCGTCCGGCCGGACGGTCCCGGCCTGGAGGAGCTGCCCCGTGGCGGCGCGGCGGTTCTCCCAGAGGTACTCCCTGCCCTTCTCGACCTTGAACTGCTGGAGCCGCCAAAGCGTCACGTCGGTCCGCCCGAACCGGGCGTAGGTCGGCGGCACGTCGGCCCCGTTCTGCCTCAGCCCGTGCGTGCCGATGCGGATGCACATCTCGAACCGCCGGGGGGCGTCCACGCTCTTCATGGCCTCGGCCGCGGTCTTCTGCTCGTCGGGCTTGCGCCGCAGGCGGTGCAGCAGGGCCCGGTTCGGGCCCCACGCCAGGTACCCGTTGATCGTCCCGCGGGGCTGCTGCTTCCACTCCCCCCGCGGCGTCTCGGCGAAGTTGACGTTGGTGAAGGCGGGGTAGGCGCGGTTGCCCGGCACCAGGTTGCCCTTGCCGTCGGGGGCGTCGCCGATGGGGACCCACCAGAACCGCCCCCCGCGCTTCTGGGCAGCCAGGTCCAGGTAGAACTGCGGGTACCCGCAGTCTCTCCAGTTGTGGAGGTTGTCCGACCGGTCGTAGTTCGGGCTCTGGGTCATGCAGATCCACGGCCAGGACAGGGAGGGGAACTTCCTGGAGTACCAGATCGGGTCGTTCCAGTCCCACGGGCTGAAACCCTTGTCGTTCTTGAGCTTCCACTCGCGCCGGCCGACGAAGACCCACAGCCCGGCCGTCCGCTTGGCCGTCCAGGGGGACTCCATCGCCGAGGAGACGCTGGCGATGCGGCGGGGATGGTGCAGGCCCAGGTTCATGGCGGGGCGCTGTCCGGCGACGAGGACGTGGTGTCGGCTGGCGCGGCAGAAGGCGTTGAGGAAGGCGTCGATCTCCCGCAGCACGCGGTTCTCGAGGTAGGGCAGGACGGTGGCGCGGCGGGGGTCGGCGCCGGTGTTCAGCCGGTCGTGGTAGCCGTAGAAGTTGTGCCGGGACAACCCGGCCACGCCCCCGAAGAAGCCCGCCCCTTCCTCAGCCGAGGCCGGGGGCCGCCGCGTCCCGTAGTAGTACCGCCACCCCTCGCGCCAGTGCCCGAAGTCCGCGTTCAGCGAGATCCGGACGCTGGGGAACGGCGACAGCCGCGTCGGCGGGACGTAGCCCGCGTCGCCGCGGAGGGTCCACCCGAACCCGCCGTAGCGGCAGGCGACCGCCCTAGCGGCGGCGCCCTTCTCCGGCCAGAGGCACTCCCTGGGCGCCTTGATCATGAACAGGAACGGCGTGGAGGGCTCGTGGTGCAGGCCGTCGCCGCCGCCCTCCCAGTACGCGTACTGGCGGTACTGCTCCCGCCGCTTGCGCTCGTTGCCGTGGAAGGCCAACTGCAAGACCGCCCGGGGGGGAGCGATCTTCACCGCCACGCCCTCGGCGAGGCGGTTGGCGGCGGAGAAGTCGCGCCGGTTCTCGTTGCCGGCCAGGACGCTGGTGACGGCGAAGTGCGCCTTGCCCGGGCGCTTCACCGTCCACACGAACAGCCCCGTGTCGTCGGAAAGCTGCGGGCCGGTGAGCGTGTGCAGGCCCTCGCCGAGGGCCTTTCCGTCGGTCAGCCACCTCCCGCCGGCGATCTGTTCCGGCCAGCGGTCGTCGATGACGAAGTTGTACCGCTTTTGCCCGACCTTCTCGACCATCTCGATCCTGCCCGCGTTGCCCCTCTTCGTGGGCTTCTTTCCGGCGCGGGCCATCTCGGCGGCGAGGTACGGCAGGCTGAGGCGGAACGCCCCGTAGGAGCACAGCCCGTCCCAGGCGTAGGTGGTCCGGCGGTAGTTCAGTTGCGAGTTCCTGTGGACCTCCCCGATGCGCTCGGCCCGGTCGAGGTTCTCGGCCGTGATGGGCCGGGTGTGCCTGTAGATGCGGTAGGTCGAATCGAAGAAGGCGCCCTTGTGGGGGATCTGCCTCCAGGTCAGGAAGACCTGCCCGTGCCGGTAGAGCGCCCGGAAGTCCGCCGGCTGCGGCGGCCGGTTGGGGTTGGGCCCGGCGGAGGTGATCTGGAGGTACGGGCGCTGCCAGGCGGGCTGGAACGCGTTGTCCGGCAGGGGGAAGTTGGTCCGGAGGCCCTTGTTGCCGGCCGGGGCCTTCAGCCCGGACCGGACCGCCGCCGTCACGTCCCACTGGTGGCAGCCGTAGAACGCCCGCACCAAGGGATAGAACGTATCCAGCGGCTCGGTGTCTCCGCCGCCGACGAGGTAGACCTTGAAGCCATCGAAGCCCGGATCGTCCCAGCGGCGGCAGTGGAACGCCCGGGCGAGGGGCGAGCGGGCTCGCAGGTCCACCCACATCCGAAGCAGGGCCTTCCGGACGGTGGGGGCGGACCGGCCTGGGCCGGGGAGCTTCGACAGGTCGAAGCGGATCACGGCGCTGCCGGCCTTCCAGTCGGTCTTGACCGTGGTCACGCCGGTGATGCGGCAGGTGTCCTGCTCGCCGACGCGGACGGTGGTCAGGTCCTCGGCGGGCGCGGGCGCGGCGAGGACGACGATCAGCGAGATGCCGGCCAGGGCCCTTTTCATGTCCGTCTCCTTGGCTCAGTCGCGGGGGAACTCGAAGTCCACCCAGATCGGCGACGACCAGGCCGTGCCCCCGTCGCTCTGGACGATGCGGGCGTAGTAGTAGCGCGAGTGGTTCACGAGCTGCTGGTCGAGCTCGTTGGTCCGCCGGTTCGGGGTGGAGAGCTTCTTGATCGAGAGGTTGAGCCTGATCTCGTTCTTGGCCGCGGCGGTGCGCTGCGAGGTCGTGTAGATCACCTCGCCGTTGGAGACCAGCTCGAGCCGGTCGACCGGGGCGGGGCAGACCGCCGAAGCGGCGACCTCCAGGGGGAACAGCTTGTCGATGGAATACGGGTTGACGGTCAGGACCGTGCCCATCGGGAAGCCGTTGATGCTGAACTGGAGCATGATCCGGTCTCCGCTGGTGGCGTAGCAGAGCCTCTCCCTCATCGCCGCGAAGATGCCCTCGACCGTCGGCTCGCCGGCGAGGACCGCCGCCATGCCGCCGTCGCCGGGGGCGGCGTTGTGGACGTCCCCGCCGCCCACGAAGCCCAGCTTCAGCCCCCGCCCCAGGGCGTCCCGGACGGTGCAGCCCGGCAGGACGCGGTTCGTGTCCTGAAGGCGGGCGCCGTAGTGCTCGCTGCTGCCCCAGCCGGAGTAGATCTCCATCAGCGGCTCGACCTCGGGGCAGATGCTGTCGATGTTGCCGGACTGGAAGACGTAGGGGAAGTGATGCGGCACGGCAAAGGCGTCCAGGCCGTGCCTGGCGAACCACGCGCCGAGCTTGGCGGGGTGGTTCGTCTCGAAGAGGAAGTAGTCGATGTACGGCGGGTGGGTGCGAAGGAAGTAGATGTTCCGGTGCCCGTGGTCGCGCGAGGTCCATTCCGTGCCGGGCAGGATGGGGATGTCGTAGGCTTCCGAGGCCGCCGCGATCTCGTCGAAATAGCGCTTCCACATGTCCAGGTCCATGTGTTCGCAATGGTCGGTGATGGCGATGAAGTCGTGCCCGCGCTGCTTGGCCAGCGCCACGTTCTCCTCGATCGTCCCGTTGTTCGGGTGCCCGCACAGGGAGTAGTTCGTGTGCACGTGGATGTCGCCGAAGAGGACCGTCTTCTCCGGCCCGTCGCCGCCGGGGGCCTTGCGGGCCCTGTTGGCGCTGCGACGGAGGTTCCTCAGCCGAAGGGGCGGGCGGGCAATTCGCTTCTGCGTGCAGTCGGGGGGGACGGACAGGTCGGCTGCGTCGTCGGCCTCGGCGGTGACGCGCCCCAGGTCGATGAAGGAGCGGTTGGGATCGGCCTTGGGGAAGGGCGGCCAGTACGGTTCGCGGTCGACCTCGCCGGTGAGCGTGACCAGCGGGCCGGCGGCGGCGGGAAGGGTGATCGTATGGTCGTTCCAGCCGGTGTTCGCGGGGTTGATCGTCCCCACGAGTCGGTCGTCCGCGCGGACGGTCACCTGAAAGGACGCGTCGATGAAGCGCATGCGAAGGGTGATGCGCGTCCGCCCGCCGGCCGCCGCGGGCACGCGGAACCGGAAGACCTTCGCGCAGTTGCGCCACCAGACGCCCTCGGCGTGATGCGGGTCGCTGAACCCGCTGACCAGCAGGCCGGCGTCCTCTTCGGGGACGCCCACGCGGTAACTGAAGGCATTCATCTGAGGTCTCCTCTCG
>CAZNSB010000207.1:0-8798 GCA_964575155.1 uncultured Planctomycetaceae bacterium
AAATCGTACGAACTGTTGATGACCACCCCCGTCTTGCCGGCCGAGGTCAGGTCCACCTCGCGGAACCGGCGGCTGGTGCGGAAGTGGCGGCCGGGCTCCAGGTGCGAGGCCAGGTCGGCCGCCGTCCGGAACGCCTCCACCTGCTCCGGGTTCGGCGCGTCGCCGGAGATGATGAGCGGGGTGACCGCCTCGTCGATGAGGAGCGAGTCGGCCTCGTCAACGATGGCGCAGGCCAGGCCCCGCTGGACCAGGCGGTCGGTGCCGCGGCCGGCGCCCTCGGTGATGCGGGCCATCAGGGCCTCGGGCAGACCCTGGAGCCGGCCGAGGGCCAGGCGGTCGCGCAGGAAGTCGGCCGTCACCTCCTTGTTCGTACCATAGGTGATGTCCGCCTGGTAGGCGTCGCGGCGGCCGGGGGGCTCCATGCCCTGCTGGACGGCCGCCGTACGCAGCCCGCAGAACCGGTACACGGGCCCCATCCACTCGGCGTCGCGAGCCGCCAGGTAATCGTTGTGGGTGACGACGTGACACCCCCTGCCCCGCCAGCCCGCGATGGTGGCCGGCAGCGTGGCCGAGAGGGTCTTGCCCTCGCCGGTGGCCATCTCGGCGATGCAGCCGGCCTCCAGGGCGAGGGCGCCGGCCACCTGGACGCGGAAGGCGGCCAGGCCAACCTGCCGGCGGGCGACCTCCCGCACGACGGCGCAGGCCCGCTCCAGATGCTCGGGCGTCTCCTTGCCGCAGCGGAACACCGCCCGCATCTCGTCGGCGGCGTCGCGGAGGCGGGCGTCGGTCAGATCGCGGTAGTCCCCCTCCAGGGCGAGCACCCGGGCCGCACGTCGCATGAACCCCGGCAGGCGCGGCACCATGGCCTTGACGGTGCCGACGGCGGCGTCCCAGACGGCGTCCATGCCGGCGGGCAGCGGCTCGTCGGGCGTCCGTTCGGCCAGTGTCCGCCAGGTTGTGCTCGGAAGGGTGGTCACGTCAGATCTGGAACCTCCGCTGGAGGGTCTGGAGCAGGAGCCGCCACCCCTGGACCGCCAGCGGCTTGGCCGGCGTGGTGAACCGGATGACCACCCGCTGGGCGGCGAGCAGGCGGACGGTCTCGGAGGGCTGGGGGCGGATGTGAATCTCGAAGACGCGCTCGGCCGTCCGGGTGCCGCTCTGGTCGTCGGGCCGGGTGGCGATGGGCCCCCCGGCCGCAAACCCCAGGGCCGCCGAGGGCAGCCGGTCCCGGCCGACAGGCAGGAACCGCTCGACCCGTCCGGCCAGTTCCAGGTCGGGCCGGCCGTCCACGCGGATCTGGACGTGCGTGTCGGCCTGCTCCTTCAGGAGGCCGGCCACCTCCTGCTCGGCGACGGCCCGGACCTTCAGGCGATCGAGGGTGGCCACCAGGCCGATCGCCTGGCCGCGCGTCACGTACGCTCCGCGGAGGCGGTCGATCTTCGGCGAGACCCACACGCCGGCCACGGGGGCGCGGACGGTCAGGTCGGCGAGTTGCTCCTCGACGCGGGCGATCTTCTGCCGGAGCGCCTCTATCTGCTCGTCGACGATCTGGACGGCGGCGGGCTCCTCGCGCATCGCGGCGCCGCGTCGTGCGACCAGTTCCCGACGCTTGGCAAGCAGTTCGGCGTGCTGGCTCTCGAGGGCGGGGTTGCGGCCGCGGGCGAGCGGCTCGCCGTCAGGCTCCGCCTCCTGGCCGGAGGGTAGAAACATCTCGATGAATCCGTCCGTCCCCGCGTGGACGACCTGCATCTGGTCCGGCTCGACCACGCCCTCCACGTAGAATCGGTCCGGCACGGGGACCAGGCCCAGCGCGACGGCGACGGCGGCCACGAAGAGGAGGGTGGCGGCGACGGCCCGGCCGCGCGTCCGCACGAGTTCCCCGCCCGAGACGAGGTAGTGGATCCACTTGCCGAGCGGCACGAGGACCCAGGCCGTCAGCGCCCCCGCCGCCAGCAGCGCCCCGATGAAGGGGAGGAAGTCGGCTACGAACATCAGGATCGCCACCGAGATGAACACCCGGTAAGTGGTGGAGGCGAACGTGTAGAAGAGGAACCAGAACTTCTCGCCCCGCGTGTGCGACGGGTCACGCGGATGCCGCACCCCATAGACGTACTTCTTCACCAGATAGTACAGGTACTCCTTGCCGCGCTGCGCCAGGTTCGGAATCTCCACCAGGTCCGACAGGATGTAGTACCCGTCGTACCGCAGCAGCGGGTTGCCGTTGAACAACACGCTGGAGACGCTGGCGATGAAGATGACGTAGTAGGCAATCGAGTTGACCGCCCCCCCCCGGCCGGTGTTGGCCCAGACTACCGCCGCCACCGAGGCGACCGCCAGCTCCATCATCATCCCCGCCGTGCTAACGATGATACGATGGCGCTTGCTACGGAAAGCCCACGCGCTGGAGGCGTCCATGTACGGCAGGGGCATGAAGACCAGGAACATCACGCCCATGACGTGGACCTCGCCGCGTCCGCCGGCCTGCACCCCGAACTTCTTGCAGGCGTAGGCGTGGCTGAACTCGTGGCAGGCCTTCACCACCACGAGGGTGGCGTACAGCAGCGGCAGGTGCCCGAGCAGCGCCGCGCGGGAGAAGACGCTCCTGCCCTGCTCGAGGAGCTCGCCGAAGCGGGTCGCCGCGAAGTACCCCCCCATGCACAGCAGGCTCACCCACGCCGCGAACCCCACCCAACCGTACAGCCAACGCACCGCCGGGAGGGTCGCGTCCAGGAAGGCGTCGGGGTCCAGCAGCGGGATGCGAATCCACAGGAAGTGGGAGAGGTACCCCTTCACCTCGCGGTGGACGCGCTTTCGGTACCGCCGGAACAGGCCCTCGGCGTCGGGAGGCAGCTCCGCGTGCAGCAGGTTGGACGTGTACAACTGCCCGAGCAACTGAATGGCCTCGCCCTGCGTGGGGGCGGCGTCGCCGAGCTGCTCGTTGCAGATCCGCCAGATCTCCGCCACCTCCCGCCGCCCGTCCAGCATGCCCACGAAGAAGTACGCCGGCTCGTTCAGCCGGTAAAACTGGTTGCTGGCCGGGTCCTGGAGCACGTGCCAGAGCTGCCCCCGGAAGTGCTGGCGGTGCACCTGGACCGTCGACCTGAGCCTCGGCCGAAGGTGCGCCAGCCGATACCACGATTCGCTGAATGTGGGGCGCTCCACAGCCACCGGCCGACCCTCGGGGCTACCACCACAGCTTCATTCGCAGCCAGTTCACCAGCTTTCGCGTCCACAGCCAGGCATACGTCCGCCGGCCGAGGTGAATCTTGGCGTCGCCGGCCATGCCCGGGCGCATCCACGGGCGCGTCCCCTTCAGCCGGACACGCACCTCGAAAACGTTCTTCTCCTTCTCGACCCGCGCCACCGGGCTGATCCGCTCGATGACGAACCCGACGGGCTGCCCGGGCTTGCCCAGGGCGCGGATCTGGCCTTCGCCGCCCTTGGCGACCTCGGCGATCTCGTCCTCCGGGATGGCCAGCTTCGCCCGCAGCGAGGTCAGCGGGGCGATCTCAAAGAGCGGCTCGCCGGTCTTGACCGGCGCCCCGATGCGCTGCTTGAGGTCGCCGGTGAGGACCCTGCCCGTCATCGGCGCGAGCATCCGGGCCTTGCCGATCCGGTGCTCGAGCAGCTTGATCTGTGCCTGGACCTTGTCGGCCTCCGCCCGGGCGATGTGGGCCTCGGCCGTCTTTCGGTCGCGCATCGCCGCGGCGGCGCGCTTCAGATAGGCAAGGCGGTCGGCCTTGGCGGCCGCCAGTTGCAGCCTCAGCTCCGAGTCGTCCAGCTCCGCCAGCACGGTCTGGCCGGCGGTGACGGGGTCGTCGATGTCCACGAAGACGCTCTTGAGGAACCCCTCGAACGGCGCCGGGACGACCTGCTGGCGGGTGGCTTCGAGGACGAAGCTGCCGTCGGCCTGGTAGTGGCCCTTGGCGAAGCTCAGGAAGGCCACCGCCGCGAAGACGGCGAGGACGGCCACTTTCACCCAGGTGTGCTTCGAGCCGAGCACCGCCGCCGGGAGCCTCCGGGCCGACGCCGCCGCCCGCGCCCCCACCCACCGGTCCCGCTCGTGCAGGTTCACCAGCCGCGGGGCGCACAGGTCGCACGCCAGCCGAACCGACTCGATCTCCTCCAGGCCCATGGGGCGGTCGCCGGGGCGCTCGCAGGCGGCGACGGCCACCGGCTCGCCGCCCTTTCGCAAGGGCAGGCTCAGCACCGCCGACGGGCCATGGTGGTGCGACAGCTCCCCCGCGGCCCGATTCACGAAGCTCGCCTCCGAGCCCGCCGGAAAGGCCACCTCCACGTCCTGATCGAGGCACTCCTCCATGGCCGCCTCGATGTCCTGGACGACCTTCATCTTTCGGCTGAACTTCTCGGTGTGGCTCATGGCCCGGAGGCGGACGTACCGGCCCTTGAGGAATCCCAGCGAGACCCGGTCGCAGTTCCACCGGGAGCACAACTCGTTGCAGAACGCCATCGCGCCCGCCATGAAGCGGTCGTGCTCGTTGACCGCCGCGGAGACCTCCATCGCCAGACGAAGCCGGCGAATGTCCACCTGCCGACGCTGGAGCGTCAGGCGCATCTCGTACAGGCTGAGGAGGCTGACCGTCAGCTCCAGCCTCTCCACGCTGGCGGCCAGAACCGCCTCCTCGGCCGTGGCCACCACGAAGACCGCCAGCCCGCGGACCCCGCGCTCGCCCCGCAGCGGAATCATCACCAGGTGGGTGCCCGCCGGCTGGCCGTACATGTCCTCCGGCGCGTGCAGCGGGCGGGTCGTCGTCGCCCCGGCGGCCATCACGGCCCCGGCCAGCTGCACCGCGTGCGCCAGCCAGGGAGGGGCGGTGGCGCCCTCGCCGAGCGGGGGAAACAGGGCCATGACGTCGGCCCGCCCGGCCGGGCCCGCGCGGAGGGTGGCGCCGGCGGCGGCCGACGCCAGTTGGCACTGGACCGCCAGCAGGTTCACCAGGAACTGCTCGGGGGCGCCCTGGAAATTGGTCAGACGGTCTATCAGCTCCGCCGTCGTTGCCTCCGGCGGCCGTGACGCACGCTGACCTACTTGCCCGCCGTCCAGCGCCATGATCGGTCACGTCCTCGCGCCGCCCGCCTACAGGTTGTTCCTGCGGCGCTTGGCCACGTCCAGCTCCAGCTCCCCGAACTGCTGCTCGTGACGCCGGATGAGCTGGCTCAGCGTGATCGCCAGGCGCTTGGCCGAGTAGTAGTTCATGATGATCCGGTCCGTCGCCTGGAAGATGATCTCGGGCATCTCCTGCTGCTGCGTCGCCGGATTGACCATGTTCAGCCCGAAGTCCAGCATGACCTCCTCGGCCGTGCCGTTCGTCCGAAAGGCGTTCGCGTAGGCGGTCTCCATCTTCCGCTCATCCACGCGGACGCGGATCTGGCGCTGCCCCGTCTGCTCCCGGGCCTGCTCCTCCACGGGCTTCTCCGCGGGGGCGTCCTGCTGTTCGTCCTTCGCCATGAATCACTCCTTCCTGCCGTGTGGGACCTTGTCCGTATCGGTACGCGCGGTTGCTTTGGCTTTCGTCTCCCCGCCCGGCGGGGGAAACGATACGTCCACTCTCTCTCCCGCCGGCCGGGCCGTCGGGTTCGCCACCTCCACCCGCACCGTCAGCGTGTCACTGGCGGCGTCGGCCACCGAGGCAACGTGGCTGATCGTCCCGTTGGGCTCGCCGGGGCCGGACCTCTCGAACGCCACGCACACCTTCTGCGCCACCTTCAGGGACCTGGCCTGCGGCAACGGAACCGGCACTTCGATCCACAGCGGGTCGATCTGAACCACCCGGATCACCTCGTGCAGCGCGTCCACCGACTCCCCCTCCTCCACCAGCACCCTCTCCACCCGGCCCGCGATCGGGCTCCGCAGCCGCATCCGATCCACCTGAAGCTTCGCCTCCTCGTGCTTCCGCTGGTCCTGGGCGTGCTCGAACTTCCGCAGCTCCAGCGACAGCTCCGCGATCGTCACCTCCAGCCGGGCGTGGTCCACCTCCAGCTTCGTCGCCGCCCCGCGCTTGTGCGCCCACTCCTTCTCCTCCAGCTCCACCTTCTTCTGCGCCAGTTGGGCCTCGGCCGCCAGGATGCGGATCTTGTCTTCGGCCTGCGCCTTGAGCTGGGCGAGCTGCTTCTGCTCGGCGTCGTCGTCCTGGCGGACGAGGAGTTGCCCGGCCCGGACCTTCTGGCCTTCCTTGACCTCGAGCTTGGCGATCCGCCCCGGGCGGACGAAAGACAGCGTCACGTCCTTGCTGGGGCGGGTGACGGCCTCTACGCCGCCGGCCAGCGCCGCGCCGGCGCCGCCCAGGACGATCCCACAAACCGCACCCGACAATGTAACGGCACGCATAGCAGTCCCACCGCAGTCCGGCTGTTCATAGGCTGTTCATAGGCTGTTCATAAGTAGTATCGGACAGATGACCGATCGGCTACACAGAACTGTTAGTATAGCAGGTGCCGCCCCGATGCGACACCTCTTGCGAAATTTGCCCCGCCCGCGCGGTCATTATCCTGGCCGAGCCCGAAAAACTCCGCCGGGGCAAAGCGGATTCGCGCACGGGAACCGGGGGCTGACTTGGGCGGGGCAGCGGCTCACCTGCCGCCGCCCAGGGCCTCGGCGACCTCCGCGGCGGCGCGGTACAGGCGGCGGTCGCGCTGCTGCCAGCCGGCCCGGCCCAGGCCGAGGGCGTAGACGCGGACGGCGTGGATGCGGTCGTCGACGATCCGCCAGCATCTCTGTGCCAGCGGGCCGGTGACCTGCCCCGCAAGCAGGGCGCGCTGGATGAAGATGCCGGCCTCGGCGGCCTGGATGCCCTCGCGGAGGTTCTCGAACTTGACGGTGGTGACCGGCCCGTCCGGGCCGGGGGCCAGAAGGTCCGAGCAGTTGCTTGCCATGCCGGTCTGGCCGATGGAGGAGGCGGGATAGCGCATGTAGAAGGTGCCCGCCCCGCCGCTGCCGCTGCGGGTGCCCATGTACCAGTAGTCGGCGCCGATGCGTCCGGCCCCGCGGTGGCCGGCGGCGAGGTCAGCCTCCATGAGGATGCGGAAGGCCCAGACCGGCGGGTTGGGGTAGAGGCACAGCGGCCCGAAGCCGTAGCGGTTGAAGGCCAGCACCATGCCCTTCCGCCGCCACCCGAACTGGCGTTTCTCGGCGGGGTGGGGGATCGGCCCGGTGTAGACGCGCTCGCAGTGGCGGACGGGGACGAACTTGCTGCGGTCGCTGCGGTCGTAGAAGTATCGGGTGGCCCCCGGGTGATTGCCGACGAACCACCCCACGTCGGGGAGGATGTTGTGAAAGGCCGCCACCACCAGGGCGGGGACGGGCGGGTCGGCCGGCATGCCGAAGAGCATCCGCGAGGCGAGCCCGCGCGCCCGGAGCCTGGCCTCGACCCGCCTCAGCACCGGGCGCCAGAAGGCCTCGAAGGCCTTGCTGCCCAGCGGCGGCAGCGGCATGTCGGTCTTGGCGCCGGTCGCCGGGTCCAGCCGGGGTATCCGGGGACACACGACATATTTCGGTTGACCGCCAAGCAGTGGTCGGGTAGCTTGGGTGGTGATGGGACGCATCGCGAGAGTGGTGGCTCCCGGTTGGCCTCATCACGTGACGCAGCGGGGCAACCGACGCATGAAGACGTTTTTCTGCGATGACGATTACCGGGCCTACCTGGCCCTGCTGGTCCAGTGGTGCCGGTGGTGCAAGGTCCGCATCTGGTCGTACTGCCTGATGCCGAACCACGTGCATCTGGTCTTGGTTCCCCCCAGCAAGGGGGCGTTGGCCCAGGCGGTCGGGCAGGTTCATCAGCGGTACACGCGGCGCGTGAACTTTCGTGAGGGCTGGCGCGGGTATCTTTGGCAGGGGCGATTCGCATCGTTCGTGATGGACGAGGCGCACTTGCTCAACGCGGCCGCTTACATGGAGCGGAACCCGGTGCGTGCGGGGCTGGTCGACCGTGCGGAGGCCTGGCCGTGGAGCAGCGCGGCCGCTCACGTGACGGGACGTGGCGACGCGGCGGCCGAGGGGGCGTGGCTGGCCGAACGCACGGCCGGATGGGTCTGCACGTGGGGTGAGTACCTCCGGCGAACTGAGGCGGACGAGACGGGTAGGCTGCTTCGGCGGCACGCATCCACGGGCCGACCGTTGGGAGACGAAGCGTTCGTGAAGAAGATCGGGTCCCTCCTGGGCCGTAAGCTGCTGCCCAAGAGGCCAGGGCGCAAGCCAAAGGAGCAGAAATAGGTCGTGTGTCCCCCGATAGCCAGCCGACGCTCCGCCACCTTCTCCGTCGGGTTGCCGTACCGCCCGTACTCGAACCGCTCCTTCCCCCCCTTCGTGTACGCCTCGATCTCCTTGCTGTCCTTGAACACGTACGTCGAGGTCTGCACGATCGGCGTCGTCACCGAGTCGGCGTAACGCGACCGGTCCTCCCCCGCATGGATCGAACGCGTCGAGGGTCCAAGCTTCGACAGCCGAGGTATCCGATTGCCTCGCTTCCTCATCGCCTGCTCCCTTGCCCCCCGGCGGGACCAAGCTACCCCACCGGCGCGCCTCAATCAACACCCCGCTGCCCCGCGTCTCCACACGCAGCGCCCGAGCCCAAGAGCCGCCCGCCGCCGGCCCGAGAAGGCCAAGGAGTGACTCAAAGTGACCGAATCGGGCAGAAGTCCACGAATTACACCGATTAGACAGAGGGGTAGGCTGAGTTGCCGCAGGCAACCCACCTTCCCGGGTTACCCGGCCATGAGGCATCAATGAAAAGGTGGGTCGCCTCCGGCGACGCAGCCTACGGGCTTAACGGGACAGTAGT
>CAZNSB010000208.1:0-8743 GCA_964575155.1 uncultured Planctomycetaceae bacterium
CTCAAAGGGCCCGTAGCCCTTCACCGCCGATTCTGCTGTGGGTGCCATGGCGGGCGCTGTTTCCCGCCATGCCCGGCAGCATGGGGGCAGCCGGCGACGCGCCGGCGCTCGAGGGGCCCTCCTTCCTTCAAGGCCCAAGCTCGACGACGTATCGCTGCCGCGAGCCTTCGTGCATGCCGTCGAAGGCGACCTGCCCGTCGTCCTCGCTCCAGGAAGGGTGCAGGTCGCAGCGGATCTCGTGCCGGGGAGGCCTGGGCGAGTGGTAGGACCCCAGCGGGACCCTCCGCCCGGTGGCGCACTCGACGAGGAAGAGCTCGCGCATGCCGGCGTCGTCGGGGTAGGTGTCGGAGAGGACCCATCGCCGGTCGTGGCTGTAGGAGATGTGCCCGTCCTCGCCAATGGCGTCGCGGAACATCGCCCTCGGCCGGCCGCGGCCGCGGTGGTCGAGCTCGAACATGGCGTGGGTCTGTCCGACGTTCGCCCACGCCAGCAGGGTCTCGTCGTCCTTCCAGTCGAAGTGGCTGACCAGCGGGCCGTCGAGGCAGCGGACCAGGTCCGACCCGTCCGCCCCGACGGTCCACATCTGCGTCACCCGCTGCGCGGCGCCCTTCGGCACCCACCGGCACAGGAACGCCAGGCGGGTCCCGGAGGGGTTGAAGATCACGTGGTTGAACCACGCCTTGGTCTGCCCGTAGGCCGGCTGGCCCTCCTGCCGGTCCGCCAGGTCGGCGAAGGAGACGAGGATTCGATGGCGGCCCGTGGCCGGCTCCAGCAGCCCCAGCCCGTCGTCGGCGGGGACGTTCTCCTTTGCGTGGGGGTCGGGCAGGCCCTCGTACCCGTACCCCGGTCGGGTGACGGCGATGCGTGCGTAGTTGAGGGTGGCGGCCAGGCGCCCGTCGCCGGTGAGGGCGCCGATGGCCGGGCCCACGATCCGCTCGTCGCCGGTGTCCATTTCGCAGGCGACGCACACGAAGCGTCCGTCGCGGCGGTCGTTGAAGAGCACCGTCGCCCGCGGCGCCCCGGGGAGCCAGTGGAGCATGGCCCCCTGCTGGAAGTTCCACGCGCGGGTCCGCGAGATGCAGCAGAAGCGGTCGCCGTCGGCCAGGTCGACCGCGCCGACGACGGCGGCGTCGGCGGGGGTCGGGGGGCGGTCGGAGAAGTCCACCTCGAGCGCCAGGTGATACCGCCCGGCGGCATCCCACGGGCGCATGTCGTAGTAGCCAAAGAAGTGGTGCTTCGGCGGGGCGGTGACCGCCCTGACGCGGTAATCCACCTTCGCTTCTCCTCGTGGGCTATCGCCCGCAGTAGTCGATCAGCCGGGCGATCTCGCTGCGGAGCTGGTGCCGGGGGACGATCAGGTCGATGAAGCCGTGGGCCAGGAGGAACTCGGCCCGCTGGAACCCCTCGGGCAGCTCGGTCTTGATGGTGTTGGCGATGACGCGTTGCCCGGCGAAGCCGATGAGGGCCCCGGGCTCGGCGAGGACGATGTCTCCGAGCATGGCGAAGGAGGCGGTGGTGCCGCCGGTGGTGGGATCGGCCAAGACGGAGATGAACAGCCCGCCGGCCTCATCCAGCCGGCCGAGCGCCGCGGCGGTCTTTCCCATCTGCATCAGCGACAGGGCCCCCTCGTGCATCCTCGCCCCCCCGGACATGCAGACGATGGTCAGCGGGAGGCGGTGTTCGGTGGCGTGCTCGATCAGCAGCGTGACCTTCTCCCCCAGCGCCGACCCCATCGAGCCCATCAGGAACTCCCCGTCCATCACCCCCAGGGCGACGCGCCGGCCCTTGACGTAGGCGCCCCCGGTGACGACGGCCTCGGTGTTGGAGGTCTTCTGCTGCTCGGCCTTGATCCGCTCGACGTAGCTCTGCCCGCGCCACTTGAACCCCAGCGGGTCGTCCGGGACGATGTCGGCGAAGAGCTCCTCGAAGGTATCGGTGTCGGCGAGCTGCCGGACCCGCACCCGCGCCCCCACGCGGAAGTGGGCGCCGCACTCCGGGCAGACCTCCAGGTTCTCGGCGACGGCCTTGCGGTAGACCGTCGCCTCGCAGGCGTTGCAGCGCATCCACAGCCCGTCGGGCAGGTCGCGCTTTTTCCGGACCGGGGGGCCCTCGCGCACCGGCAGGGACTGGAACGGGGAAATCGCGTCTTCTTCGCTCATTACGGATCATTCCTCGCCGGATGCGCCCCGGCCGGCGGCGCGAAGGGCGGCGATGGCGCCGCGGACGTCCCCGCCGCCGAAGACGTTCACGCCCGCCACGAACACGTCGGCGCCCGCCGCGGCGCACCGGGCCGCCGTCTCCTCGTTGATCCCGCCGTCCACTTCCAGCCGCTGACCCTCGCCCAGCCAGGAGCGGATCCGCCGCACCTTCGCCAACTGCTCAGCCAGGAAGCGCTGCCCGCCGTAACCCGGCTCCACGGTCATCACCAATACCATATCCACCCGGCGGAGGAAAGGTCGGACGGCCTCGGGGGGCGTGGCGGGCTTCAGGGTGATACCCACGCCCAGCCCGCGCTTCCGAAGCAGCTCGATCACCGCTTCGGGCTCGGCGTCGGCCTCGACGTGAAAGGTGACGGAGTCGGCCCCGGCCTCGGCGAACCGCTCGGCGAAGCGCATCGCGTCGGTCACCATGATGTGGACGTCGAGCGGGCATTCGGTGAAGGCCCGGGCGCTGGCGACGAACCCCGGGCCCATGGACAGGTTCGGGACGAAGTGCCCGTCCATGATGTCCACGTGCAGCACGTCGGCCCCGCCGGCGACCGCTTCGGCGGCCTGTTCGCCCACCCGCATGAAGTCCGTCGCCAGAAGCGACGGCGCGATCAGCGGGCCCGGACCCAACTGCGGCCAGGGGTTCGCTCGATTCACGACCATCTAACCAACGCTTTCTTCCAATCCGAAATTCGAAACGCGATTTCCAGTTGCGGATTACGCATTACGGATTTCGGAATTGAGCTTCACTTGGCCTTCTTGAGCCGCAATGCGTGCAGGGCTCCGCCGGCGTCGGCTTGCCCGGCTTGCCCGCCGGGCTGGTTGAGGACCATCAGGCGTGCCTGGGCCCTTACGGAGGCGGTGAGGAAGTAGATCACGCCGTCGGCGACGACCGGGCGGGCGGCCAACGGGTGCGGCGTCTTGCATCGCCAGAGCTTCTGGCGGGTCTTCCCGTCCAGCGCGCAGAGGCCCTCTCGCTCGCCGACGTAGATCACCCCGCCGGCGACGGCGGGCCCGGACAGAGCGCCGCCCGGCGTGAGGTTCAGGATGCCGCCGCCAACGACCATCCGGACCTGGACCTGCGCGCCGCCCTGGACGAACACCATCCCGCCCGCGGGGTTCTGTCCGGGGGCTTTCTTGGGCTCAGGCCGCCAGGTCCACTTCTGGGCGCCGGTGCCGGCGTCCACGCACACCAGCCGGTCGCCGGCGGTCACGGCCACCACGCCGTCGGCGACGGCGAGGCACGCGTCGGCCCGGGCCCCGTGCCACGAGACCACCTTCCGCCCGTTGACGACGATCTGCTGGCGGACCTGGAATTTCGCCCCGCCCGCGGCGGCGCCGGCCGGGAGGACGCGCCGCCACAGCGCCTTGCCCGTCCGGGCATCCAGCCCGTGCAGGTGCGTCCCGGACCGCGCCAGAATGGCCGCCTGGTGCCGGGCCAGCGAGAGGATCTCCTCCTTGCCGAGGGAGGTCTTCCACTGCGTCTTGCCGGTGCGGGCGTCGAGCGCGCGGAGCCCGCCGGCGCCGGTGGCCAGGAGGACGACGTCGCCGACGACCACCGGGCGGACCCGCATCGCTTCCGACGACTGGCCCGCATCGATCACGACTTGCGCCTCCCACTTCTTCTCGCCGGTGCGTGCGTCCAGGGCCAGGAAGCTCTCGGTCCCGCCGGCGACGTAGAGCGTGCCGTTGGAGATCGCAGGCCGGCCGGCGACCTTTCGGCCGGCGAAGCCGGCGCGGCCCTTCCCGGTGGCGACGTCCACGGCCTGGAGGCTGCCCTGCTTGTCGGCGACGTAGGCGGTCGCGCCGGCGACGAGCAGGCCCGCCTGCGCGCCGGCGGCGACGTCCCAGGCGGCCTTGCCGGTCCGCGCGTCGAACGCGGTGATCTTCCCGCCCGCATCGAGCAGCAGCACCTTCCCGCCGGCCACGGCCGGTGGCGCGACGGCCCGGCCGCCGGCCGGGACCGCCCAGAGCAGGCGCTTGCCGACGGCCTCGCTGGCGCGGGCGAAGGCGCCCTTGCGGATCTCGGCGAGGGCCCCTTCGGCCCGGCTGCGGACCTCCGCGTCGGGAGACTTCAACGCGCTCTCGAGCTGCGGAATGGCCGGCCGGCCGATCGCGATCAGGTCCCGCTGGGCCTGCTGGCGGACCTTGTAGCTGTCCGCGCCCAGACCCTCGATCAGCCGGGCGACCTTCGCCTCGTCCGGCTTCTCCGCCGCCCGCGCGACGCCCGACAACAGCAGAACCGCCAGCGCCGCCAGGAACGCCGCCGCCGGGAGCGGCTTCTCTCCGTGCGTCTCTTGCTGCCCGTTCATGGCTGCCTCCTGCCCGCGGGACCTGTCCCACCCTGCGCCCGCGCCCGCGCCCTATTGTAAGAAAAAAACCCGCCGATGTCGCGACGGGCTTTTTCCGACGAAGCCGCCGACGGGCTCATCTCTGATCGAGCACCTCGATGGGCGGCATGGGCTTGCCCTCCAGGTAGGTCAGCGAGGCCCCCCCGCCGGTGGACACGTGGGTCATCCGCCCGGCCAGGCCCATGGCGTCCACGGCCGCGGCCGAGTCCCCCCCGCCGATCACGCTGACGGCGCCGGCGTCGGTGGCCTTGGCGACGGCCTCGGCGACGGCCCGGGTTCCGCCGGCGTAGTCGTCCTTCTCAAACACGCCCATGGGCCCGTTCCAGACGACCGTCCTGGCCGAGGCGATCACCTCGGCGAACGCCTTGACGGTCTCCGGGCCGATGTCCATGCCCATGAGGGCCTCCGGGATGTCCGCGCCCTCGACGGCGGTCGGCCTGCCCTTGTCGAAGTCGTCGGTGGCGACGTGGTCGCAGGGCAGCAGGATCTTCCGCCCGGCGGACTCCAGCAGCGCCTTCATGTTCTCCACCTGATCGGCCTCGATGAGGCTCCTGCCGACCTCGGCGCCGGAGGCCTTCAGCAGCGTGTACGCCATCGCCCCGCCGATGAGGACCCGCTCCACCTTCTCCAGCAGCGACGAGATCAGCTTGATCTTGTCGGAGACCTTCACCCCCCCGAGGACGGCGACGAACGGCCGGGCCGGGCTCGAAACCGCCTCGTGGAGGTACTTGATCTCCTTCTCGACGAGGAAGCCCGCCACCGCCGGCCCGCCCTTGGCCCGAATGGCCCTCACCACGCCGTACATGCTGGCGTGCTTCCGGTGGCAGGTGCCGAAGGCGTCGTTGACGTAGACCTCGCCGAGGTCGGCCAGGGCGGCCACGAACTCCTCGTGGGTCTTCTGCTGGGCGTCGGTGAGCTTGCCGTCGGGGCTTTTCTTGGCCTGGTCGGGCATGGTCTCGCCGGGGGCGAAGCGGAGGTTCTCCAGCAGCAGCGCGTCGCCGTCCTTCATCGCGGCGACGGCCTTCTCGGCGGCGGGCCCGACGACCTCGGGCGGGCCCAGCGGGACCGGCCTGCCCAGCAGCTCGGAAAGCCTCTCGGCGGCGGGCCTGAGGGAGCAGCCCGCCTCGAAGCCCTTTCCCTCCGGCCGGCCGAGGTGGCTCATCAGGACCAGCCTCCCGCCGGCGGCCAGGACGTGCCGGATCGTCGGCAGGGCCTGCACGATCCGGTTGTCGTCGGTCACCTTCCCCCCGGCGACCGGCACGTTGAAGTCCACCCGCATCAGCACCTTCCTGCCCGCCACGTCGATGTCCGCAACCGTCTTCGCCGCCATCGGCCTCGTCCCTTCCTCAATGGGTCCCTGTCGTGGTCCTTCGTCCCGCAGGTCCGCACGGCCGATGGTAAATGCTCCCTGCGCCCTTGGCAAGCGCATCCCTGAAGGCTGGGTGCACCAGGTCTTGGGGACGTTTGGCGGCACGGGCGCCCGCCCCCTCACGCGGCGGAAGCCCTTCCCGCCATCGAGCCCCCCAGAGGCCCCGCGCCTCCAGGCCGCCGTGCCCTGCCCGGCATAGCAGAAAACGGGCTGCGCCCCGCTCCCGGGACGCAGCCCGAACTCCTGAGGTCGGTCGCAACACGGCTTGCTCGCTTCAGCGAGCAGGTTCCTTCACCGCCGTCTGCGCCGGATCAGCGCCACGCCTCCCAGCACCACCAGGACCGCGGAGGCGGGCTCGGGCACGGGCGCGCCGCCCTCGCCGCCGCCGGTGACCTTCCAGCCGAAGGCGTTGGCGATGGCCGCCAGGTCCAGGACGTCGACTTCGCCGTTGAGGTCGAAGTCGGCCACGGCCCAGTCCACGCCGGCGTCCTTGCGCCCGAAGTTGTTGGCCAGGTTGGCCAGGTCGAGGACGTCCACCTCGTTGTCCAGGTTGGCGTCGCCCTTGTGGCCGGTCCAGGTGAGGTCGGTGACGGTGACGGCCTGGTTGACGTAGTTGACCGTCCCGGTCCAGTGGTTGTTGGCGTCGTCGACGGTGTTGATCAGGGCCGTGGAGAAGCCGGTCCCGCCGGTCACCAGCCCGGTGAGGTTGTCGGAGCAGGTCATGACGGTCAGCGTGTCGCCAACGAGGTTGTCGGGGTTGAGGGTCTTGGAGGGCACCGGCAGGTTGACGGTCAGGGCGGCGTTGGGCAGGTAGCGGACGTTGGTGTTGACGTCCAACTGGTCGTAGTCGCCGCCGGTGCCGGCCACCGGGGCGCTGCCCCCGCCGTCGGAGGCCACGTCGATGATCACCTGGGCGCTGCCGCTGCCCACGGCGAAGTCGAGGTAGTAGCTGTTGACCGCCAGCGTCCCGGCGGTGGGGTTGGACCCGGGGTTGAGGCTCCCGCCGGCCAGCGTCAGTATGTAGTTGCCGGCCTTCTTGATCTGCCCGCTGCCGCTGATGTTGTAGTCGGTCAGCGTGGTGTGGCTCAGGTAGTAGTCCAGCGCCGCCCCGGCTTCGATGTGGATGTCGGCCCCGCCCAGCGGGGCGCCGGTGGCGTTGTTGATCCTCAGCGTGCCGGCGTCGATGCGGATCTTGTCGATGCTGTTGGCGGTGTTCCTGAGGTACACGGTGCCGTTCTGGGCGGCGTCCACCCACGGGCCGCCCCAGTAGCAGATATAGGCGCGGAAGGTGTCGGTGTCGCCGATCAGCAGCGTCCCGGAGGGGATGTTCACCTTGTTCTCGACATTGAGGGACGCCCGGGCGGCGATCCGCCCCTGCGTGGCCCCGGCGGCCAGCTCGATGTCGCCGCTGGCGGCCGCGAGGGTCAGGGCGGAGGTGCTCGAGGTGCAGAAGCGGGTGGTGTCGCTGAGGACGATGGGGATGGTGCCCGCGGCGCCGACCGTCTTGTCGTGGCTGTAGGCGAAGTTGACGCTGCCGCTGCCCAGGACCGCCGCGTTCGTCACGTTGCCGCTATTGTATCCGATCGACACCTGGCTGCCCAGGGCGAAGTTCCAGACGGCGCCGTCGTCGAAGTTCTTACTGCTGATGGCGCAGGCGCCGGCCTCGACGTTGATGATCCCGCGCTTGATCTCAATCTGGTCCAAGAAGACCGACCCGGCCTTCATGTTGACGGTGGCCCAGTCGGTGGCGGGGTTGGTGCCCGTGCCCAGGGCCTCCGCGCTGGCTGCCGCGTACATGGAGAAGTCCATCGTCCCCTCGTGGACGTTCAGGGTGTGCTCCCCGCCCAGGTTGCCGACGGCCCGGCACTCGATCTCCCCGCTGCCGTACTTGTCGATGGTCGTGACCGTGCCGCTGATCGACGGCGACCCGGCAAAGAACTCATAGTTCCCGTCGCCGACGAGGCTCAGGGGCCCCGTGCCGTCCAGGGTCACCCCGTAGAGATTCACGAGCGAGCCCGCCGGGGCGCAGATGTGAAAGCCCTCGCCGGCGGTGGCCTCGTGCATCACCACGCCGGAATAGAACCTCACGGTGCCGTACATCGCCGCCAGGCCGACGAAGGTCGTGTTGGTGCCGACCGTGTAATCGCCGGTGGGGAAGTTGCCGCTCGGGGCGCCCTTGTAGATGTACCGGTCGCCGTTGCCGTCGGGGGCGATCTGCGTCTGGGTGGGGACGGGGGAGATGTCGTACTTCAGGATGGCGCCGGCCTCGCAGTGAAAGTTGTTCGTGTAGTCCAGCACCGTGCTGCCGCCGAGGACCTCCAGGTATGCCTCGCGCTGGAGGGTGACGTTGGCGGCGGTCTCGGTGGACTCCAGCAGCAGCCCGCCGCCGCCCTGGGCGATGATGGGGATGCTGGTGATGACGGCCGAGCCGCTGCCGCCGGCCGGCGACGTGTGCAGCCGCCCGCTGCCCAGAATGGTGATCGTGCCGCTGCCCATCGCGCCCTCGTTCTTGATCTGCGCCACGTCGCCCTCGCAGTGCACGATGTCCGTCCCGCCGGAGTAGCTGTTGTTGGGGTTGACGAAGATCTGCTTGCCGCCCTGGCCGCCCAGGTCGCAGGTCAGCTTGCCGGGGCCGCTGATGGTGCCGGTGAAGGTCAGGTCGCCATAGACGCTCTGGATCGTCCCGCCGTTGGCGGTCAACTGGATCTCGCCGCCGTGGTCGATGGTGCTGTTCTTTGAGTAGAACTGCCCGCCGTCGAGGATGAGGTCCCAGTCGGTGTCGGCCATGGCGTAATCCCAGCCGTAGTAGCCGCCGG